>DASUGO010000172.1:0-31241 GCA_036273975.1 Candidatus Krumholzibacteriia bacterium | reverse complement strand
TCCACCACCTCGCGATTTCCAACAACGTCCCGCTGGACCGCGTCGCACGCTTCTTCGCGCGCGCCGGCAGGAACCTGGTGGTCGAATTCGTACCCAAGTCGGATTCGCAGGTGAAGCGTCTGCTCGCAACCCGCGAGGATGTCTTTCCCGATTACACGCGGGAAGGATTCCTGCGCGCGTTCGCGAACTACTTTGAACTCGTGGAAACGCGCCCGGTCGAGGACTCCGAACGAACGCTCCATCTGATGCGGCGCATCGACCGATGAAGACGCGTTTTCTGCTGCTGCCGCCGCTGTTCGCGCTGGCTCCCGTCATCACGCTGTTCGCCAACAACCTCGGTCAGGCACGCCCCACGGAGATGCTGCTGCCGATCGGCGCGTCGCTCGCGTTCGCGCTTGTGCTGTGGCCACTGCTGGCACTTCTGCTGCGCGGGTTCGCGCGCTCGGCCGTCGCACTCGCGCTGTTTCTGCTGCTCTTCTTCAGCTATGGACACGTCGCCCGGCTCATCGGTGGCGTGTCGCTGGGGGGCATGAGCCTCGCCAACCCCAAGCTGCTCCTGCCGATGATCGCCATCGTCTGGCTCGCGGTTGCACGCCTCGTACGCCGGACGCCCTTACCACCGGAGCGGCTCGCAACCATCCTGCTGGTCGTGGTGCTGTCGATGCTCGGAACCTCCGCGATCGGAATCGGACGCTTCTATGCGGCCCGCCAGCCGGCTGCCAGCGGCACGCCGGTGCCAACCGCCGCGATCAGCGCGCACACACCACCCGTGCGGCGCCCGGACATCTACTACATCATTTTCGACCGCTACACGTCCGCCGCGGTGCTGGCCAGTCAATATCACTTCGACAACGAGCCGACACTCGACTTCCTGCGCGAGCGCGGGTTCTTCGTCGCGGAGGACAGCCGCGCCAACTATCTCGTGACCGCTCAGTCACTGGCTTCGTCACTCAACCTGACCCACATCCTCGATCTGACCGGGCGGGTCGGGCGCGAGTCGACCGACTGGATTCCGGTCTTCCAGATGCTCCGCGAACATCGCGTCGCCCGCTTCCTCAAGTCGCAGGGATACCGCTACATCCAGGTGGGGCCCAAGTGGAACGTGACGGCGCGCAATCCATATGCGGACGCCAACTATCCGTACGAAACGCTGCCCGAGTTCTCGATGATCCTCGTCCACACCACCGCCCTCTACCCGATCCTCTACAAGTTCGGGGTCGGCCGCGATGACATCGAGAAGTTTCGGCGCATCAACTATCAGCTCGACCTGCTCGGCAGACTCGCCGGCCGTGAGCAGCAGCCGTTCTTCGTATTCGCGCACTTCCTGGTGCCGCACGGACCATTCGTCTTCAATCGCGATGGCACGCTCCGGGCGCCGGATGTGGCCGCCGCGCACCCCGAGCGCGAGAACTATCTCGAGCAGCTCGAATTCGTGAACAGCCGCATCCGCGAGCTGGTGACACGCATCCAGCAGAACTATCCGCCGGACACACCGCCGGTCATCGTGATCCAGGGCGACGAAGGCCCTTATCCGGGGCGTACCCAGCCCCACGCGTTCGACTGGTCACAGGTCACCGACGATGAAATCAACGAGAAGATGCGCATCCTGAACGCGATCTACGCGCCCGGTTGCGAGGCCGCCTTCTATCCGGGACAGACACCGGTGAACACGTTCCGCATGATCTTCAATTGCTATTTCGATACCCGGCTGGAATTGCTGCCGGACACGAGCTATATGTACCGCGATCTCCACCACCTCTACGACTTCATCGAAGTCACCGGCCGGTTGCCGGCCACCGCCCCCTGAGCGTCGGCCACGCTCTGCTCGGCGATACGACGGCGCGCGATCGCCGCTCCGGCCGTGACCACTCCAAAACACATCCACACGATGTGGGGATAGATCGCGTCGCGCTGGTGGTCTGTCCGCAGCTGCTCGAACGCCAGCACGAACAGCCAGATCTGGGACAGCGTCATCAGGGTCCGCAGCGGTGTCCCGCGCAAGGCCGGATGCCGCCACAGGCGGGACTCCTGATATACCTTCCCCATCACCCACAAAAAGGCGCCCAGCCCGAAGAGTCCCAGTGTGCAGAAGAAGAAGATGTACCCGTTGTGGGGCCAGTAGCGTTTGGTGAGCCCGACACCGGTGTCATAAAACGGACCCGATCCGAACAGAGGGCTCTTCAACCCGTCCAGCAGCGCGGGTTTCCAGGTCATCGTGCGGGTATCCGGAACCACGCCTTCGAACTCGGTGTGCGTGAACCGGTCCAGCACCGAGACCGCGATCGTATGCTGGCTCATGAACGTGTCGAGAACTCCGAGTCCAACCAGCAGCCCCCCAACCAGGAGCACCAGACGCGCCGGCCCGATCGCGCGCCGGAAGTACACCAGTGCGAAGAGCAGGCCGACCAGCAGGCCGGCCGTGGCGCCGCGGTTGGCCGTCGCGAGTATTGCGACCACCGTCGTCCCGACCGCCGCCAGCCAGAACGCCTTTTCCGCCGGGTTGCGCGCGCGGAGGAAGAAGAACGCCATGAACAGGATCAGCTGCGTGCCAAAGTCCGCCAGCATGCCGTGGCTTTCAAACGATCCGCCGACACGCAGCCCCTGTACCCGGCGGGACAGAGTTCCCTCTCCGAGCTTGTTGGCAAGTCCAATCCAGCCCGGAATGATGGTCGTCCCCGGGAAGAACAACTCGAGCACCGCCGTACTCATGACCAGGAAGCAGGCAAAGCTCGCGATCTTGACCAGCCGGAAGAGCTTCTCTTCGGTGTTCACGAACAGAAAGATCATGTAGAAGAACGTGCACGCCGCCGCCTGGCGCCAGATCACTTCGATGTTTCGCACCAGGGTGGGAACATCGCTGATGTTGATCAACGCGATCACGTGCGCGAGCAGGAACACCGCGATCGCGGCATCCAGCGGAGACTTGCGCGAGATGGCAATCTTCGCCGACGTCGCCCGGATCGCCCAGATCATCGGGATGATCGTCATGAGCACGGTGTTCGAACTGCCGATGGAGATACCGCTCGGAAACGGAAACAGCAGCGCGAACAGATAGACCGAATACACCATGTCAAAGCGGAACATCAGCGCCATCAGGCCCATCATGACCAGCGCCTTGATCGCGCGCTGATTGGGCGCAACCGCCTGCTGCGCCGCAAACAGCGCGCCGATGGCGACCAGCGCGGCGGGCGGAATAATCCGCATCGCGATGTCGAGGGTCCGGTCAAGCCAGCGGGGCGGCCGTCCCGAGGTAAAATGGCGGATGCTGATTGGTTTCATGGTGTTGCGGGCCGGCCCTCAGATGGCAGTGAGGCCGGTCCGAGCGGAAACAGCAAGCTCCGTGCCCCGCCGCGGGCCTAGTCACGCAGCAGCAGGTACAGGAGCGGCAACAGGATTTCGTGGTGCCCGGTGATCATATGACTTTCGCCCGCGCCGCGGAAGGGGCGGGACAACACGTTCTCGCGCACCCGGTACTGCGGCATCATGTCGAGGCCCACGGCAAACACATCCCGCGGCTTCTCCCCCAGATTATAGGCGACCGACACCGCCTTCAGGAACACCTCGGGCAACACGACCGCCGACCCCACCAGCACCACCACGCCGCCGTCGAACACGCGCCGCACCCGCTCGGCGAAAATACGAAAATCGCGCATCGTCAGCGCGCCGGCCGTCTCGGCGGGGAAGCCCGGATGCGGATGCGTGATATCGGTGCCAAACGCGACATGCACCGTGGCCGGAATCCCGGCCGCCGCCGCCCGCGCAAACAGGCTGGTACGTGCGTGCGCGGCCTGCTTCGCCGTGATGTAGTCGCCAACACCGGCGCCGAGGCCGGTGTCGGCCGCGCGCGCGTGCTCGAGCGCCGCGTTGAAGTGTTGCGAGGTCTCGCGCGACATGCCAAAACGCCCCGCCGGGAGTTCGACCGCGACATCCTCCGAGGTGTGCCCGAAAAACGCCAGCTCGAGGTCATGGATCACCGCCGACCCGGTCGTGGACACGGTGGTCATGTACCCGGCATCCATCAACGCGCCAATGTAGCCGGACAGCCCGGTCTTGATCACGTGCGCGCCCATCAGCCAGATGATCTCACGCTTCTCGGCGCGCGCCCGCCGCAGCGCAGAAACGGTACGGCGCAGCGACGCGGCGCCCAGCATGTCCGGGAACGCGGCCAGCAGATCGGCGCCCGAGCCGGAGGCCGGCGGCGCGGGCGTCACGATATCCTCGCTGTGCACCTTCGAGCGCCGGTCGTGGATGGAGATGGGACGCAGGCGCGACAGATCCACTTCGTCGAATCGCTTGGTCACAGGCGCTTCACCCCTCCCGGAGCGGTCTGGTACGACTTCAGCACCGCCGCCACGTGTCCGATAACCACCTTGCTCTTCATCAGAACCGGGATGCGGCGGTCGTCGTCGGTGATCCAGACCGTGAGTCTTCCCTGCTGCGTGAACACACCGGGACCGCGCAGGATCGGCTCCACCACGAGACAGTCGAACTCACCCGCATCCACCTTGATCCGTTCCCGGCGGTGGACCTTCACGATCAGCGGATAGTTCTTGCCGTCGGTGTGGTTCGCGATCGACACCGACTGCCCGACTTCCAGCGGCAGCGTGCGCACGTAGTACATCGCCGACAGCACGTCCTGCGCCATCGGCGGAATCGGTACCACCTTGTCCTTGTAGACCGCACGGTGGCCGACCTGGTCGAACTCCACCCATTCGTCACGCTTGAACTTTCCCTCGCGCAGGTGTTTCTCGTAGCGGAGGCTGTACAGCGCGGCGGTGTCGATGCAGGACTCGTAGCGATCGCGCACCGAGTAGAACTTCGAGAAGAAATCGTTGGTCCGCGCATCCGACACGACACGATAGCACGTCCCGCCGTTGATCGTGGCCAGGTTACGGATCTCGAGACTGGCCTCGCCCGCGGTCACCAGTCCATACTGGACCGAATAGACCAGCTTCTCGCCCACGCCGAACGGAATCAAAATCGGTGAAACAATCACGCTGCTGTCCGGCGGCAGTTCGTCGGCGTAGAGCGAGTCATAGAATGTGTAGGTGGAATCCCCTTCCGGCTGCGCGAGCGCGGGCATCGCGGATACCAGCAGGCTGAGTGTCCCGGCAAGCAGTGCAGACTTCATGCAATCGCATCCTTTGTCGAGGGGAGGTCACTCTTGTCGCACAGGCGCCGGTAGACGTCCAGCGTTTTATGCACCATGTGCCGGTAATCGTAACCGGCCGCGCGTTCCCGGCCACCGCTTATACAACCCGCGCGCAGTTCCGGTTCGGTCAGCAGGCGCTCGATGGCCGCCGCCAGCAACTCCGGGGCACCCGCGGGAACCAGAAGGCCGCTCGTGCCATCGGTGACGATCTCCGGGATTCCACCCGTGCGCGTCGCGACCACCGCCACCCCCGCCGCCTGCGCGTCCATGATGGAGGTGCCAAGCCCCTCCTGCGTCGAACACATCACGAAAACATCGAACGCCCCCAGCAGGTCCAATGCATCCGGACGAAAGCCGGTCCACGTGACCTGCCCCGCGATCCCGCCCGCTTCGGCCTGCCGCTCGAGCACGGCACGCAACGGCCCGTCACCCACCATAATGAACCGAACCCGCGGACGCCGCGCAAGCACGCGTTCCGCGGCACGCAGCAGGTCGGCGTGCGCCTTTTCCGGCGTCAGCGCCCCGACCGTCCCCACCAGTTCGTCGCCGGGACCGCATCCCAGTTCACTCCGCACCGCCGCCGCATCACGCAAGGTCGCAAACTTCGCCAGGTCGATCCCGCTGTGTGCGACGTGCACCCGCGCCGCCGGAATGCCGCCCGCCAGCAGCAATTCGCGTATGCGCTCCGATATCGCGATGTACGCGTCGGCACCGCGCCGGTACTTCCAGCGCGCCAGCGGTTCCCGCTTCATCGCCGATTGCACCCGCCGGCTTACCACGTGCACCGCGCGAGGCTTCAGACCGATGCGCGCGAGCGCCACGGTGCTGTGCGCGCGCGAGGCGTGTGAGTGGACGATGTCCCACGCACCCGCCCGCAGCAACCGGCGCATCGAGAGCACACCCGCGGGCCCGCGCGACCGGATGTCGCAGCCAATCCGTGTCACGTCCAGCTCCGCGGCGCGCGCAAGGAGCGCCGAGTCCCGCGGCGCCGCGAGCGCCACCTCTACACCCCGCTCGCACAGCCCACGCATCAAGAGCCGGATCTGCTCCTGCCCACCCCGCCACTCGCGTTCCGAGTCGACCATCAACACCTTGAACACGCTCATGCCATCGCCGCCTCACAGTGCGCCAGGAAGCGGCTCGCCAGCGGGAGCGGAGAAAAATTGCGCTGCACGTTCGCGATCGCCGCCTCGGCGATCCGCGAGCGCAGGCGCGCGTCGCCCGCGAGGCGGTCGATTGCCGCGGCCAGCGCGGCGCCGTCTCCCACCGGCACCAGCCACACATCCGTCCCATCCACGAAGAATTCGCGCATCGCCGGCGTGTCACCGCTGATCACGACGCGACCGGTGCCCATGCACTGGAACACCTTGTTGGGAACCACCCGCGACGCCTTGGCCGTGCTCCCGAAAATTCCCAAGCACACATGCGCCCGTGCGATCCGCGCCGGGAGTTCATCCATCGAGACCCGTGGCCGCAGCCGCAGGCGCTCCAGCGCATAGCCGCGGATCTTCGCCGTCACATCGTGCAGGGTCTGCCCGTCACCGATCAGTTCGAACTCGATGTCGTGCCGCCCGCGCAACAGATGTGCCGCCTCGACAATCACGTCCACGCCGTGCAGCGGCAGGAAGCTCCCGAAGAACAGCACGCGCACCGGGGGCGCGGCCGGCTCCGGCACCGCCCGAAACAGCGCGTCGTCATACCCGACCGGTACGACCCCGATGCGCGTACCGGGCGCGGCGAGTCCGCGAAAGTACCCGGCGTGCGCCGCGGTATCCGCGAGTACGAGATCCGGCAACGACATCGTAATCCGGTCGAGGTTACGGTTGTGCCACGCCTGCGCGCCCGCGCGCGCGACGTCGCGCCGGTCGTGCACGCGCGTGTCGTAGCGCGACACCAGCGGGTCGAACACGCACAGCTTGCCGCCGGCCTGCGCCAGCGCCGCCGCCAGCGGAACATCCTTGTGGCAGAACTCCGGCACGAACAGCACGTCGAACGCATCGCGCAGGCTGGCATAGCGGGACAGCAGCGCGGGATAGCGCCGGGGTGATTTCCAGCGCGGCGACACCACGCACTTCACCACCGGGACGCCAAGCCGCCGCAGCCCTTCCAGCAGAACCGCGCTGCGCGGGTACCCGGCGTGGTGTCCGCCAAACAGGCACACGCCGTTCACGCCGCGCGGGTCCGTTCCCATGCCTTCGCGTACTTGAGGAACACGCCGTACGCGCCGAGCAGGCACAGCACCAGCCCGGGGTACGCATCCAGGAAGCCACCCTGCATTACGTACATGCGCAGAAACCGGAAGGGCGGGTGCGTCACCATGCGCAGTGCGGGCGCGCGGCCTCCCCGCTCGGCATACTGGCGGGCGCCGCTGGTGGTGTACGACTCGATCTTCTCGAGGTGGTGCGCAACGTCGCGATATGGATTGTGGCGCAGGCGCGCGTCGAGGATCCCCGCCTCCCCGTCCAGCACGACCTCCTCGTGCACCCAGGCGTCGGGGTAGCGACCGCGGCGCCGGTCGTAGAGGCGGAGTACCTTGTCGCGCTGCCAGCCGCAGTGGCGGATGGTCCGGCCGAGAAAGTCACTGCGGCGCCGGATCCAGAACCCGGCCCGCGATGCCGGATCGAGCAGGTCGATTTCGGCGCGCAGATCCGGCTCGAGCCATTCGTCGGCGTCGAGCACCAGCACCCAGTCGTTGCGCGCGCGCGCGGCGGCCCAGTTCTTCTGATCGGCGGGCGACACATAACGCCGCTGGTATAACGTCGTGCAACGCCCGCGGCAGCGTGCCAGCGTGTCGTCGCCGCTGAATGAGTCCACCACGACGATCTCGCCGAATCCGCGCACGCTGTCGAGACAGCGCTCGATGTTGGCCGACTCGTTGAAGGTGGTCACGATCACGGAGATGTCACGCGCGTTCATGCGGCCCACCCCAGTATTCGGGTGAGCGCGGCGAACACCGCATCGGTACCCAGGTCCATGCACGGCGCGCCGAAGGGACACTCCAGGCGCCGGCATGGCGAACACGAGAGCCCGCGCCACAGGTAGGCATCGCGATCGCCTCCCATGTGCCACTCGCGCGGATCCGTGGCGCCGAAGACGGTCACGGTGGGGACACGCGCGCACACCGCGAGGTGTTTCAATCCGGAATCGATGGTCACGAGCGCGGCGAGATTGCGCAACGCGCCGGGCAGTTGTGGCAACGAGAAACGCGGCGCGAGCGCGGTTCCGCTCCCCGCCCTCTCCACCACCGCGCGTGCCACGGCCTCCTCGCCCGGCCCCCAGAACACAACCCCATGGCCACCCGCCGCGACGACACGGTGCGCGATCTCCGCAAAACGTTCGACGCTCCACGACTTGGTCGGCACGGGCCGTCCCGGGTTCAGCCCCACCACGCGCCCGGCGCCGAGCGCCGCGGCCGGAATTCCCGCCGCGCACAGTTGCGCGTGCGCGGCGGCGCGTCCTGCTGCGTCGGCCGGAAAGGCCGGCGGAAGGTCCGCGGCGCCCAGCGCGCCCACGTGGCGCGCAAGGCGCGTTCCCCACTCCAGCGCGGTGTGCGGCACCCGCACGCCGTCACGAAACTCTCCCCGCGGTTCGCGCACTGTGTAGGCGTGCCCGCGCGCCCGCACGTCGAACCCCACGCGCAGCGGTGCGCCCGAAACCAGTGACAGCATCGCCGAGCGCGCGCTGCCGTGAAAGTCGACCACCGCCTGCGCGCGGAGCGATCGAAGCGACGCGAGGTAGCGCATCCACGTCCCGGCGCCTTCGCCCCGCGGCGGCGGCATCACGCGGTCGATGAACGTGAACCCGCCGAGCAGGCTGTCGAACGGGCGGTCGACCACATACGCAATCTTTCGCTCCGGGCGGTATTCCTTCATCGCGCGCACGGTATCCAGCGCGGCGAGCACATCGCCGAGCTGACGCAGGCGGATCACCAGCAGCCAGTCGTCGCGGCGTGTCATGGCGCGGCCCCGGCGCGCGCGTCGGCCATCGCGCCCACAATCTCGTCGAGCACCGCGCCGGCCGTCAGCTCGTTGAGGCAGCGCGTGTGCCCCAGCGGGCATTCGTGGCGGTGACAGGGACGGCACGGCACGTCGATGTACGCGGCGCGAAACGGGCCCGCACCCGCGTACGGAAACCAGATATCCGGCTCGCTGCTCCCGAAGATGCCAACCGTGGGGACGCCCGTCGCCGCCGCGACGTGCATCACGCCGCCATCGCACGCAACCATCGCGTCCAGCCGCGACACCACGGCCGCGAGTTCACGCACGCCCATCGCCGGCGCGACGTGTACGCCCGGCGTGGTGCCCGCGCGCAGCGCGTCGGTGGCCTCGCGTTCGGTGGGGCCGGTGAACACGAGCACGTCGGCATCGCAGCGCGTACCGAGGGCCGCGATCAGCTCGATGAACTTCCCGGCGGGCCACCGCTTCACCGGCCACTTGCCACCGGGATGCACGCCGATCAGCGGCCGGACCCGGCGCGCGCCCGCGCGCGCGATGGTGTCATCGGCGCGCGCGCGCTCCGCGGGCATCAGCCGCAGCGTCGGCACCCCGGCGACGTCCCCGACCCCGAGCGCCGCGCCGTAACGCATGAACACATCGGTCACGCGGCGAACCTCGCGCGGCACCGATACCGGATGGGTGTAGAGATGACGCCGGCCGCGGCGGTTGCCACCGATCCGCACCGGCGCACCGCTGAACCAGGTGAGCCAGGCACTGCGTGGATTCGAGTACAGGTCAATTACCGCGGCGTAGCGCCGCGCGCGCAACGCCCGCACCAGGCGAAACGCGCCCGCCGCGCCATCGCGGAGGCGATGCACACGCCCAATGCGCGCGTCACCGGCCAGCAGCGCGGCGCCGTCGTCACGGGTCAGATAGTCGATCTCGATACCCGGATGACGGGCGTGGAGCGCATCGATAAGCGGGAGCGACAACACGACGTCGCCCAGATAATTGAGCCGGGTGACGAGAATGCGCTCGCCCGGCCGGAGGTGCACGGGGCCGTTCATTCGCGGCCGCTGCCGCCGTCCCTGGAGGCGGTCCGCACCCGGCCGACGATCTCGCGCGACGCGTGCGTCTTGGCGTCACCCGCGATCACGGTCTCGATTCCGAGCTCGACCGCAATCTCACGCTCGGGAACGGTGTCGCGCGTATAGTCGGTGCCCTTGGCGTGCACCGCAGGATGGAGCGCGCGGAGAATCGGTTCGACCGTGTCATCGCCGAACACCAGCACAGCGGCAACCCCGCGCAGCGCGGCGACCAGCGCACAGCGGTCCACGGCAGGCACCACCGGGCGACCAGGGCCTTTCAGGCGCCGCGCACCACCGTCGTCGTTCACCGCGACGACCAGGAAATCGCCGTGGTTCGCCGCATCGGCCAGGTAACGCACGTGCCCGACGTGAAGCGGGTCGAAACAACCATTGGCCAGCACGACTCGTCTGGCACCGGCGGCGGCCGCCGCTTCACGCACCGCGCGCGCGTCGTTGTAAACCACTGCAGCCCGCGCGCGTGTCACCGGTCACCGCTCGCGTTGATCATGTCCCGCACCTCGTCCTGCGACGCCGTCGCGGTTCCACGCTTCATCACGACCACCGACGCCGCAAACGACGCCATGCGCGCAGCCTCAGCGACGGTGGCGCCGGCGGCGAGCGACAGCGCAACCACGGCCGAAACCGTGTCACCGGCGCCGGTCACATCGGTGGCCGCGGTGTCGGCGGCCGGACCGATCGGCTCCACCGCGCCGTCGCGCGTGCACACCACCATTCCCTTGCTACCGCGCGTCACAATCATGTTCGCGATTCCGGTCGCGGCGACCGCCGCGCGCAACGCGCCCGGATCCGTGAGCGTCCTTTCATCCGCCAGCGCGAGCGCCTCGATGGCTTCGACTTCGTTGGGCGTCGCGACCGTCGCCCCCCGGAAGGCAGGCAGCCGGTGGCGGCTGTCGACCACCACGGGCACATCCGCGTCCGCGCACGCCTTCACCACGAACGCGGCGGTGTCCGCATCCAGCACCCCGAGACCGTAGTCGGCCAGCAACATCGCTCCACAGCGCGCCACGATATCAGCGATGGCGCGCCGCAAGCGCTCACGTTCACCGGGAGCGAGGGTCAGGCCATGCGAGCGGTCGACGCGTGCGACCTGCTGCTTCTGCGCATTCATCTCCCCCGCGAGTATGCGCATCTTGGTCGAAGTCGCCGCGGTATCCAGGCGGAGCAGCCCGGCGCACTCCACGCCCCGGAGGTTCAACAAATCCGCGAGCACCTCGCCCTCGCGGTCGGCGCCGAGCACCCCGGTCGCCAGCGCCGACCCGGCCAGCGCCGTGACGTTCTGGGCCGCGTTCGCCGCGCCACCCGGGTGGTAGACGGTATCGAGGTAGTCGACGACGACAATCGGCGCCTCCCGTGAGACCCGCGCGGTTGTCCCCAGGATGTACTGGTCGAGCAGGTAGTCGCCCACGACGCCGACGCGGAGTCCCGCAAACGAATCGAGTATATCCAGATAGCGCTTCATGGATGGGTCCGAGGGGGAATATTAGCCCAGCCGGGCGGGCGGGGCGAAGGGTTTCTCGACCCGCCCCCGCGGGCCAATTACCCGGTCACCGGCGGGTCCAGTGATTGGCGCGCGGCGGTGAGCACGTCCTCGACCGCGATGCCGTTGAAGCACTCCAGCGCGGTCGGACACGTGCGGCCGAAGCAGGGGTTGCAGTGGACCACGTGCTGCAGCACCCGCACCGCCGGTCCGCGCGGGGCGGTCCACGCCGGCGAGGTGGAGCCGAACAGCACCACGGTGGGAGTCCCGAGCGCAGCCGAGACGTGGGGTGCGCCGCTGTCGTTCGCGACCAGCACCGAAGCGCGCTCCGCCAGCGCAAAGAACTCCCCCAGCCCGGTGCGCCCGCACACATCGACGACCCCGGTGATCCCGGCCGCAATGCGGGCACAGACATCGCGGTCGCCGGAACCACCCGACAGCACCACCGGCAGTTCCGCCGCGAGCGCGCGGCAGAGTGACTGGTAACGCTCCCACGGCCATGCCTTGGCCGGTCCGAATGCCGCCCCCGGAACGACGAGCGCGAATGCCCCGCGCACTCCGGCCGCATTCAGTCGCCCCACGGCCGCGGCGCGGTCGGCAGCCGACACGGTCAGGCGTGCCGGCGACTCCTCGACGTCGTGGCCGAGAGCGCGCGCGGCGAGGTCGAGATAGCTCATGGTCAGGTGGCGGGTCCGCGGCGGCAACGCAACCGCGTCACTGAGCAGCGGCATCCGCCCGCCGGTCGCAAACCCGACGCGCACGGAGACCCCGGCGAGGTACGGCGCCAGCGCGCCCGAGAACGAGGGCGGCAGGATCACCGCGGCGTCCGCGCCGTAGGCGCGCAACGATCCGGCGCGCGCGCGGATGCGGCGTATGCGCCCACCCGGAGGATCGATCCATACATCGGATACGCCGGGCGCGTTCCAGAATACCCGCGCGGTGTACGGGCGGGCGAGCACCGCCACCCCGCGTTTGTTCCCGAGCGCAGCGATCGCGGAGAGACTCATCACCGCGTCGCCGAGCCAGTTGGGAGCGACCACCGCCATGCCGCGGCCGCCGTCGCCGGGTTCGCGTGCGCGCGTCATACCGCCGCGTGACCGAACTGAAGCTGGTAGAGGCGGTGGTATACGCCGCGCCGCTCGAGGAGTTCATCGTGGGTCCCGTGTTCGGTCAGGCGGCCGTGGTCCAGCACGAGAATCTTGTCGGCGTGGCGGATGGTCGACAGGCGGTGCGCGATGACGAAGGTCGTGCGCCCCACCAGCAGGCGGTCGATGGCATCCTGCACCAGGCGCTCGCTCTCGCTGTCGAGCGCGCTGGTGGCCTCGTCGAAGATGAGTATCTGCGGGTCGCGCAGAATCGCGCGCGCGATCGCGAGCCGCTGCTTCTGGCCTCCCGAGAGCTGGGCGCCGCGGTCGCCGACGACGGTGTCGTAGCCCCCCGCAAACCCGCCGATGAAGTCGTGCGCGTTGGCGGTCCGCGCCGCGCGCTCCACGTCCTCGCGCGTCGCGCCGGGCGTGCCGTAGGCAATGTTGTTGAAGATCGTGTCGTTGAACAGGATCGTATCCTGCGTAACGATTCCCATCAGCGAGCGCAATGACGCCAGCGCCAGCTCGCGCGTATCCACGCCGTCGAGCGTCACGCGGCCACCGGTCGGCGCGTAGAAGCGCGGAATCATGTCGACCAGCGTGGTCTTGCCTGCGCCGCTCGACCCGACGATCGCCACCACCTCGCCACGCGCGGCGGCGAACGACACATCGCGCAGGACGGGTTCGCCGCGCAGGTACTCGAAATCAACGTTCTCGAAACGCAGCTCGCGCTCGAACACGGCGGGCTTACCACCGTCGTTCACCGGTTCGCCCGCCACGTCGAGCAGGTCGAACACACGCTGCGCGGCCGCGGACGCCTGCTGCACCACGGTGCTGAGCTTGCTCAGATTCTTGAGCGGGGTGATCACGAACAGCATCGCGGCGACGAACATCACCAGGTTTTCCGCCGGAATGCCCCCGGCGAGGACGCGGTGTCCGCCGTACCACAGGACCACCGCAAACGAAACCGTCCCCAGCATCTCAGAGGTCGGCGCCGACATCGCGGCGTACAGTTTCATCTTGATGAACTGCATCATGTGGCGCGTGTTGTAACGCGCGAAACGCTTTTCTTCGTGTTCGTGCGTCCCGAAAGCCTTCACCAGACGCACGCCGCCAATGGTCTCCTCCAGGCTGGCGGTCATGTCCGCCATGCCTTCCTGGGCGCGCCGGCTGCGACCGCGCAGTTTGCGCCCGACCAGTTCCACCAGCACGACGTTGACGGGGATGATGCACACCACCAGCAGCGTGAGGCGCCAGCTCACGGTGAGAATGATGACGATCGCGAGCATGGTCATCAGCAGGTTGCGCATCACGCTGGCCGCGACGCCAATCACGGCCCCGTGCAGCATGGCGACGTCGTTGGTGACGCGCGAGATCAAATGACCGGAGCGCTCCCGGTCGAAATACGACAACGGCAGATCGAGGATATGGCTGTAGACGTCCGAGCGTATTCGGAACAGCACGCGCTGTTCGAGGTACTCGGTGAAGTAGGACTGGACGTAGCCGAACAGGTTCTTCACCAGCATCAACATCACCAGCACCGCGATGAAGCGGGCCAGGCGCTCGTCCGCGTCGCCGGCGTACATCCAGCCCTCGAACGCCGTCTTGATGTGCAGGCGCGCCGTATCGACCCAGGCCGGGAGCGGCAGCCCCTCGGTGACGCCATGCGCGCCCGCCGCGGGTGGGTCCCGGTCGAGGATCACGCGCAGAAACGGCGGGATCAGCGTGAGTGAGACGCCACTCAGCGACGCGAAAAGCGTCACCGTCACCGAAAGCAGGATGAGGCGCTTCCAGTACGGCTGGACGTACCTAAGCAGACGCGGATAGATGTTCATAGGGTCGGCCCCCCGCCCGGGCGGCATGGGAGACAATATGCAGGATGCGCCCCGCGCGCGCTAGCGCGACGTGAGCTGGAGCAGGGTGTCGATCTTGGAGCAGACCTCGTCGACCGAGACCTTCTGCCCGCGCACCCCCTGGATGATCTGGACGTGCGGAGCTGATTTTGGGAACCAGTTCGGGGCATCAAAACGCGTGAAGAAACCAATCGTGGGCCGCCGCATGCTGACGGCGAAGTGAAAGTAGTCGGTGTTGCCGGCCAAGACTAGATCGGCGCGCGACAGGAGCGCAAGTGCTTCCTTGACGTTCTTCGGCTCGATGTCGACGACGGTCCCATTCACCAGCGAACGGAATCGCTCCATCCCCTTGCGGTCGAGGTTGTTCGACAGGAGCAGCAGCTTGCCACCGTGCCGCCGCGCCACCTCGCTGGCGAGGTGCGCCATGGCCGTGTCGACCAGGCGATGGTTTCCCTTCCCCATGCCGGGGTCGACCGCAATCAGCAGGGTATCCTTGTCGGGCTTGCGGAAGTGGATCATCTGGGTGGCCCAGCGGATGTCCGCATCCGGCAACCGCCACCCCAGAATCGAATCGCCCGGGCTCTGCCCGAGCACGCTGAGAAAACTGAGCGCGCGCGGCGCCTCGTACTGACCGCTCTCGCCCACCCGGATTTCGCAGTTCACGAACGGGTAGGTGAAACGTTGCGAGAATCCGACGCGCAGGCGCGCGTTGGACGCCAGCGCCGTCAACGAGCGCGCAAAGCTGAACTCATGCCCCAGCAGAAACACGACATTGAATGCGCGGCCGCGCAGCCGCCGCAAGAGCGCAAAGAACGTGCTCGAGAAAAGCGAGAGATGCTCCGGCTCGTAACTGATCATCTCGCTGATCGGTTCCAGGGTGCGGATCAACTCGCCATTGCCCTCGCGGACCAGCACGGTGATGCGCATCCCGGGATAGCGCCGCTTGAGATGGTTGAGAACCGGGGCGAAGAAGAGCAGTTCGGTGAGGTCGCCGGAATCCACGACGAGGACGCGGCTCGAGTCGTTGATGTCGCTGGGCAGCGAGAACGACTCATGCCGGACCATGCGGCCCAGGAGCGGGGTCAACATCCCCACCACCCGGTCGCGTCTCTGCGTGAGGGTCGTTGTGGTCACCGGTTATCCTTGATCCATTCCCCGCGCTGACTGCAAAATGGGAGCCACTCAGTCCCAGATCAGCGTCTTCTCGATGGCCTCCGACGCCCGGTGCAACGGCACCAACTTCAAGTCCTTCTTGATGATAGCCGGAATTTCATCGATGTCGCGCCGGTTGGACTCGGGAAACAGAACGGTCCGGATTCCCGCCCGGTGGGCAGCAATTACCTTGTCCTTGAGCCCGCCGATGGCAAGAACCTGGCCGGTCAGCGTGATCTCACCCGTCATCGCCACATCGTTGCGCGCGGGGCGGTCGAACAGCAGCGACGCGATCGTCGCCGCAATCGCGACACCCGCGCTGGGGCCGTCCTTGGGGACCGCGCCGGCCGGCACATGGATGTGGATGTCGTACTTGCTGAAGAACTCCTTGTCCTCCGCCCGCGCCAGGTAGCTCGACGCCACGTACGACAATGCGGCCTCCGCGCTCTCGCGCATCACGCCCCCCAGCTGACCCGTCAGCCGCAGGTGTCCGCTCCCGCGCATCTTCACCGCCTCGATGAAGAGGATTTCCCCGCCGTCGAAGGTCTTCGCCAGCCCGGTCACCACACCCACCGCGGGTTTCTTGCGCGCGATTTCGCTGTGGTACTCTTCCTGGCCCAGGTAGGTGATCGCGGTGCGCTCGCTGATCTTCACCGGGCGCTTGTTGCCACTTGCGATTCGGCGCGCCACCTTGCGGCAGATCCCGGCCAGTTTGCGTTCGAGTTCGCGCACGCCCGCTTCGCGCGTGTACTTGCGAATGATGAAACGGTGCCCCTCGTCGGTCACCGTGAGCAGTTTCGGCGGGATGCCGTTCTCATCCAGCTGCCGCGGCAGAAGATACTTCTTGGCGATCTCCACCTTGTCCATCGTGATGTATCCGGGGATCTCGATGATCTCCATGCGGTCCAGGAGCGGGCGCGGAATCGAATCCAGCACGTTCGCGGTCGCGATGAACAACACGCTCGACAGATCGAACGGGATGTTCAGGTAGTGATCCTCAAAACTGTCGTTCTGCGCCGGGTCCAGGACCTCCAGCAGCGCGGCCGCCGGGTCACCACGGAAATCCGCGCCCAGCTTGTCGATCTCGTCGAGCATGAACACCGGGTTGTGGCTCCCGGCCGTGCGCATGCCCTGGATGATCCGTCCCGGCAGCGCCCCGATGTAGGTGCGCCGGTGGCCGCGGATCTCCGCCTCGTCACGCATCCCGCCCAGCGAGATGCGCACGAACTTGCGTCCCATCGCGCGCGCGATCGACTTGCCGAGCGACGTCTTGCCGACGCCGGGAGGGCCCGCAAAGCAGATGATCGAGCCCTTCATCGATTGTTTGAGCTTCTTGACCGAAAGGAACTCGAGGATACGCTCCTTGACCCGTTCGAGGTCGTAGTGGTCCTCGTCGAGCACCTTCTCGGCCTGCTTGATATCGAGGTTGTCGTCGGTCGCGGTCTGCCACGGCAGGTCCAGAATCCAGTCGATGTAGGTCTTGGACACCGTGTACTCGGCGGCACCGGGCGACATCTTCTCCAGCCGGTCGAGCTCCTTCATCGCGACGTCGCGAGCGCCGTCGGTGAGACTGGCGGCTTCGATCTTCGCGCGCAGGTCCTCCGCTTCGACCGTGCGGTCGTCGTCCTCACCGAGTTCCCGGCGGATGGCCTTGAGTTGCTGGCGCAGATAGTACTCGCGCTGTTCGCGGTCCATCTCCTTCTTGACGTCCGCCTGCAACTTGCGCCCGAGCTTCATCACTTCCATTTCGTCGGCGAGGAAACGCGCGAGCAACTTGAGGCGCTCGGTGGTGTCGTTTTCCTCGAGCAACTTCTGTTTGCGATCGAGTTCGATGTTCAGGTTCGTGGCGATGACGTCCGCAAGGCGGCCGCCCTCTTTGATGTTGTTGATGATGATCTTGAGCTCGTCGGCCAGCGTGTCCGACTCGTCGACCATGCGCGAGAACGTCCGGATGACGTTCTGCGTGTACGCCTTCTGGACCTCGCTGTCGGTGTCGTCTTCCTCCAGCGGCTCCACGCGCCCCTTGAGGTACGGAACCACCTGCGTGACCTCGGCCAGCTTGACGCGCGCGATCCCCTGTGCGAGCAGGCGCATTTCCCCGTTGGGAAAGCGGATCATCTTCTGGATGTGGATCGCGGTGCCGACGGTGTAGATGTCCTCGGGCCCGGGGTGCTCCGTGTCCTGATTACGCTGGGTGAACGCGCCGATGATCTTGTGCTCCGCGAGGGCCTCGTCCGCGAGGCGCAGCAGCGCGGGATCGCGCAGAATCAACGGCACCATCATCAACGGAAATACCACCGCGTCGTTGATGGGCAGGATCGCCAGCTCGGCCGGAATGTGCGCTGCCTGGATACCCGTATCTTCGAAATCGAGCGTGCTGCGTGACTTCACCGGTCGCTCCTGTTTGGACGGTGTGACTCGTGGCGCGTTCGCCGGCTATTCAATTTCGACCTTGCGGCGGCCCGAAGCGTCGTTGTGTTTCTTGAGACGAATTGCGAGGAGGCCGTTGTCGTATCCGACCGCGAGACTGGCGGCGTCCACTGGCGACGGAATGCCGATCAGCCGCTGAAATGGCCCCACCTGGATTTCGAGGGAATGAAACTGCTTCTTGCCGGGCGGGATCAGATCCTTGCGCACGCCGCTGATCCTCAGGATCGCGCCGTCCGTCACCACGCTGATTTCCTTGCGATCCATGCCGGCGATGTCCATGATCACCACGAACTCGGTCTCGGTTTCAAAGACGTTCATCGGCGGTTCCCACCCGAAGCTCGTCTTCATCTTGATCTTGTGCTTCGCCGGCGTGTGCTCCGACATCAGCATTTCGAGCAGTTCACGGATGTTGTCGAACTCGCTCGCGCTGAGTTCATCCAACGTGACGGGCGGCAACTTGGGAATCATGGCGATCTCTCCTCGCGAGGGCCCCGTTGCGCGGTCGCGGCGGGTCCCGTAAACATCGGATTGGTCGTGGATTACGACGTCTCCTGCACTGTAGCGGCGGGCCTGGTTGGTGTCAAGAAAAGCCCGGCCCCACGAAGCAAACCGCGGGGCCGGGCTGGATGCGGGCGGAGCGATGGTCAGCGGCGCGTCGTCCCGCCGTTCGCCAGGCCGTATGAATTCGGAACCGGTGGCGGCGTGGCGGTCGCACCCGGGATGGCCCCCGAGAGCGTTGCCGTCGACGACACGTTGCGCACCGTTTCCCATGACGCCAGCGACTGGTGATCAAAAACAAACTCGTAGCGGGTCCAGTCGTTGCTCCAGTCGTCGGCGAGCACGTAGATCCAGCGCTCCTGTCCGTCGGTTCCGGCGTGCTCACGCGTGGCCGGGATACCCCACGCCGCGAGTACAGCCTCGAAACCCATTCCCAGCGCAACTTCGCCGCGCTCGATGTTGCGCGTGAACGGGCCGTCCGGGTTGGAATGCAGGTATTCCGCGCGCAACTCGCGGATGGAATCGTCGGCAACGCGTACCGGTGGGTGGTTCGCGCACGATGCAAGCAGCACAGTCGCAATCAGCCACGCAAGGCGTGGTCGACCGCGGCGGTGGGGGGATATCATGGGTGCCTCCTTTGGGACAAATCGTCCCCGCCGCTTCGCGCGATGCCTCGCGCGGGCGGGACCAGCACCCTGGCCTTCCGGACGCCGTGTCCGGCTGCTCAGCTCCTTGCACAAATCGTCCCAACCGTCACTCCCCGTCACCAGCGTGACGCACGCGGTACTCGATCACCTCCACGCCCGGCCGTTCGAACCGGTCCACCACGTCGCAGCGCGCTTCGATCCGCGCGCGCAACACGCCCGCGGGATCGTCGACCCACGGCCGCGCGCGCAGATACCAGAAGGTCGGACACGTCGCAAACATCTCGGCAAGTTGCGCCGCCCCGGCCTCGGGCGCGGCGGCGAATACATAATGCACCGGCGCGTCGACGCGCTGGTAGTGCTCCACGACCTGCCAGACGGTGGGCGCAAACAGGCAATCCCCCGGCCGCATGCGGCGCTCGGTTTCGACGAGCGCGCGTTTCACGTCTTCCTTCGCGTAACGCGGGTTGAAATAGTGGTTCCCGAGCGACCACGCGCATGTCAACGCAACCAGACCGCCGCTCATCCAGCGGCGGACGCCACCCAGTGATCCCACCCCGGCCGCGACGAACGTGAGATACGCCGGCAGCCCAACGATGACGTAGCGCACGTTGAACGCCTTCGCATTCTGCCAGTTGAGGAACAGGGTGCAGGCGAGCGGCACGGCGGTGTAGAGCGCGATCTCGGCGACTCCCCACCGCCCGCGCCGGCGCAACACCGCGCGCAATCCCAAGAGGAACGGCGCCGCGAACACCAGCGCCACCCACGCGACGACCACAAAGTGACGCCGCAGCACGGTGGCGAGCGACGCGTCCGTGTGGAGTTCGCGCAGCGACGGACCCAGCGCCAGACCGGCGCTGTACCCATAGGCCGCATACGGAATGGACTCGAGGCGGAACGTCGTCTCGCCGCGCAGACGCTCCCCGGGTTCGAGTTCGCCGGGCATCACCGGCGTCGCCAGCTTCTGGAGGTCAACGTAGGTGGTGACCCGGTATATCCACGGTGACATCAACACCAGCGCGAGGCCGGCGACCGCCGCCCAGCGCCGCAACGAACGCCGTGATAAACCGTCCGCGCGAAAAAATGTAAACGTCTGCGCCACGAACACGAACGCGGCCGAGAAATTGCACAGAACCGAGGCCGCCACCAGCACCGCCAGACCCACGGCGCGGCGGCGCGACCAGTCCGCGACGAGCCGATCGAGTTGCACGCAGGCGGCGAGCACGAAGCACACCGCGAACGCGTAATTGCGCAACTCCTGCGAGTAATGGACGTGCAGCGGACTCACCGCGAGCAGAAACGCAGCCCACAGCGCCACGCGCGCGCCCAGGCGCGGGCGGACCCACGCGTACACAAGCGGCACCGCGACCACGCCGGCCAGCGCGCTGGGAAGACGCAGCCAGGCGTCCGCCTCCGAGACGCTGCGGCACAGATAGACGACAAAGGTGTGCAGCGGACCGTGGATATTGTGCAGCAGCAGCTGCCCGATGGGATATCCCGGCTTGGGGGTCGCGACAATGAGGGTGAACAACTCATCCACCCACAGGCTCTGGTAGCCCAGACGGAACAAACGCAGCAACGCGGCCGCGAATACAATCGCAATGAGTGCGCGCGCCTCGTACGGAGACGCGCCGGTGGCACTGGCTGGATAACGGTCTTTCATGGTCCGTTTAATCACGCTCGCGTGCGTGCTATACTGCGCGTTGCCCGCGACGCGGGCCGATCCCACCGATCACCAGGAGCGCCGCGTGTCTGAAGAATTTTCCACAGATTGGCATGAGCACCTGTTCATCGGGCCGGCCGGCTGGCAGTACGACGACTGGAATGGAATATTCTATCCGTCGCCGCGCCCGCGCGCATTCGACGCACTCGAGTACGTCGCATCCTACTTCAACCTCGACGAAATCAACAGTACCTTCTACCGCGTGCCCGATCCGGACCTGTGTCGCCGATGGACCCAACGGGTGGCGCACAATCCGCGCTTTCTCTTCACCGCCAAGGCGCACCGCGCGCTGACGCACGGCGCCGTCGATCACCCGCCGGAACTCGACTCGTTCCGGCGCGGGATGCAGCCACTGGCCGCGGCCGGGCGGCTGGGTTGCGTACTGTTGCAGTTCCCGTGGTCGTTCCGGTTCGAGGCGCGGCCGCGACAGCGGATCGAGGCGCTCGTCGCCGCCCTCGCCCCACTCCCGCTCGCGATCGAGGTCCGGCACGCGAGCTGGGACACGCCGCACGCCGACGAGTTCCTCGCCGGCACCGGCGCGAGCGTATGCGGCATCGATCAGCCCGTGATCGGAGAATCACGTCCGCCGTACCGCCACCACGCGGGAGCGGCTGGCGCGTACTTTCGTTTTCACGGGCGCAACTACGCGAACTGGTTCCGCGACGGCGCGGGGCGCGACGCGCGCTACGACTACCTCTATCCCGCGGCGGAACTTTCGCCGTGGGCGGGCGTGATCGCCGGCGCCGCACAGGAATCCCGCCGTGTGTTCGTCGTCCTGAACAACCACTTCCGCGGGCAGGCACCCGCCAATGCGTTCGAACTGGAAGCGATGTTGACCGGAAAGCGTCCGGGCGCGCCGCCCGGACTGCGCGCCGCGTACCCGGGTATCGTCGCGCACACGGTCGCCGCCACCGCACCGGGCGTCGACGGCGATCTGTTTGGTGGGTGACTCAGCGCGAGAGCAGGACGACGGCAACCAGCAGGATCGCGAGTCCGGCGATTCCGGCGAACACCACCGGATAACTCAACTCTCCCAGCCATGGCACCGCCAGCGCGCGGCGCGGCGCCGCTGCGGCACCGTCCTGGAGCGGATTGTCTTCGGGGTCTTCGAAACCGGGAATCTGGTTGGCGCGCAGGTCGAGCTTGTCCGTCTTGTTGAACGTGCGGTGGCACATCGTGCAGAACTTCGCGTCGGCATCCTCTTCCCAGCCACAGCTCGGACAGAACATCGCGCCGCTCTTGTTCTTGCGCGCGCCGCGCGCGCCGTCCGACGCCGACTCCGGCGCCGGGCGTGCCGCCACCACCGGCTCCGCGACCACGGCCGGTTCGCGCACCGGATCCATCCGCACTGTGCCGCCGAACTCCTTGACGATGGACGACAACCAGCGGGCCTTCTTGTAGTTGACGCGCCGCACGAGCACGCACGGGATTTTCGACAGCAGAGATCGTATGCGCGGCGCCGGCGTCTTCAAGCGCATCGCGAGTTTCAACGCAAACGAGTCCGGCGTTTCGAGACTGCGATCGATGGAGAGCAGTGTGACGCGGTAGTCCAGCGTCGGATCGAGCACCTCTTCCCGATCCTTGCCGGCGTCGGCCTCGATGGCGGGAACGCTCCCGGCACCGCGGTCGAGCGCCCGGTCCGGCCGGCGCGGCGCGCCGGACTTGCGCAGCCAGTCGGTGAGGCGGACGTTCGCGCTCTCCGTATACCCCACGGGGTCCTCGAAGAACTCCTTCAACACCCGCCGGTCGTTGCGGAAGCCGCAGGCCCGCATCGCGCCCTCGATGTCGGTGATGACCTCCTGCATGCACGCATAGCGCTGCCGCAGTGATTTCGCCATCATGCGGCTCACCATCGCTTCGATGGAGTCGTCGACAAGCGGATTCAGCGAGCCCGCCGGTGGCGGGTCGAACGACTGAATGCGATCCACCACCTCGGAATAGCTGCCACCCTCGAACGGGCGTTTGGACGCGAGCAGTTCATACGCGACGACGCCGAGCGAGAAGATGTCGCTGGGTTTCCCCACCGGTTCGCCGCGCGTCTGCTCCGGCGACATGTACGCCGGCGTGCCGACGACCTTGCCGGTGTGCGTCACCAGGGTGAACTTCTCCGTGTCCTTGGCGAGCCCGAAGTCGGCGATCTTGATGCCGCCCTGATGGGTCAGGATGATGTTCGCGGGTTTGATATCGCGGTGGACCAGGTTGGCGGCGTGCGCGGCATCGAGTCCGTACGCAACGTGGAGCGTGATCGCAAGCGCGATGTCCACCGGCAGCCGGCCCTGGGTGTGGAGCAACTCCTCGACGGTGAGCCCGTCGTAGTACTCCATCACGATGTAGTACGAGCTGTCGGACTTCCCGTAGTCGACTACGTTGACGATGTTGTCGTGCTGAACCCGCGCGGCGGCCTCGGCCTCCTGCTGAAAGCGGGTAATGAAACGCATGTCGGCGGCCAGATGCGGCAGGAGCACCTTGATCGCAACCGTCTTCTTGATGGACTGCTTGCGAGCCTTGTAGACGACCGCCATCCCCCCGACCGCGATCTGCTCGAAGGAATCGTATCCGCGTATTCTGAAGACTGCCTGCATGGTGATTCGCCCGGTCGATGCCGGGGCGCAGGCGGTGAATGCACAGATCGTACCACGCAAAAAAGCCTCGCCCGGAGCCTGAGATTCCGGGCGAGGCAATTGGCGTATCTTGCTGTAAATACTCTATTTAATCAAGGCGCATCCGCCACCGCGCGCGCCCCCTCGACGCTCTCGGTACTCACCGCGGACACCGCGAATCGGGCGCCGGATACTGAAAACGGGAACGTGGCCTGAAACGAGGTCTGCTCGGTCTCGACGACCAGTTCGTCCCCGGTGAAACCGGACCCCAAGAGGTAGATGCGGTAACGGTCAACGGACCCCGGATCGCTGATGTCCCACGCAAAGTCATAATCGAACGCATCCGGGCTGGGCTGCGTGATGACGAAATTCGCCGGGGTCGGCGGCGCGGGCAGGTCGAGGGCCGTCGGGAAGTCCTCCTGCTTCGGGCAGCCGCTGACGGCCAGCACGGTGATGAGGATGCCGGCCAGGAGTGCCAGGGTGCGGAATACTCGATTGGAAACTCGCATGGTCTGGCTCCTAGAATCGAATGGTGCGGACGAGGCGCATCTGGTCGCCGGTCCACTCCAGCGACACCGCCGGTTCCGGCTGGATCTCGCCCGTATCGGGTTCGGAGAGAATGATGTCCACGATGTTGACCGCGTAGGTCACAACGACCGCGCCGATGAAGAAATTTCGCCACTTCTCCCCGTCTTCGGCCTTGGTGTACGCGGCCTCCATCGCCTCGTAGGTATCGGCGATATCCGAGGCCTGGACCACCTGGCCGCGCGCGATCTGCTCCGGGTAAAACAGATAGGTCCGCTTCTCGTTCTCGTACGTCTCGACGGACCGGGAGTAGTTGACCTGCGACGCGAACAGCCCCGTCCACGAAATGATGGCGGCCGACGCAAAGATGGTGGCCCGGGTGTAGTG
Organism: Candidatus Krumholzibacteriia bacterium; assembly: GCA_036273975.1. GTDB lineage: Bacteria > Krumholzibacteriota > Krumholzibacteriia > WVZY01 > JAKEHA01 > JAKEHA01. Next base: position 6,671 of record DASUGO010000172.1, on the reverse strand, counting down.
CCCGTCGTGCGCCTGCCCGAGCCCCGGTAGCAGCACCGATCTCACCACCGAGCTGCCCTCCGCGAAGACCGGGGTCGACGCTGAGGAGACAAAAAGTGCGGCTGCCAGAGCCGCCGTCACACGCATCGTCTTGCCACGTGCCATGGATCCGCCTACGTTTCCTTCGAGTTATCCGTGCCCGGCGGGCTATCCGCCGTCTGGAACAGGGTAGTCTACGCCAACTGGCGTCGAATGTTACGGGCAAAGCACTTCGGGCGCAATTTTTTTCTCCCGGGTCCCACCCCGCGGGAGCCGTGCGTTGACGCCGAGGCGACGCGCGGTTAGCATACGCGCCTGTTCCCGAGTCGCACTCCATATGATTGAAGTAACCGGCCTCACCAAGCACTTTGGCCCTCGGACCGCGGTCGACGAGGTCTCCTTCTCGATCGGGCAGGGCGAGATCGTCGGCTTCCTGGGTCCGAACGGCGCCGGGAAGACCACCACCCTGCGCATGCTGACCGGCTTCCTGCCCCCCAGCGTGGGAAGCGCCCGCGTCGCGGGCTTCGACGTGGACACGCAATCGATGCAAGTCCGCTCCCACATCGGCTACCTGCCCGAAACCGTTCCGATCTACCGGGATCTCACGGTTGCGTACTATCTCGATTTCGTCGGCCGGCTCAAGGGCATGCCGCGCGCACGCCGGCGCGAGCGCACCGCGGAGGTCATCCACGCGTGCGGCATCGAGGACGTCTTCCAGCAGCGTATCGGAACCCTCTCGCGCGGCTACCGGCAGCGCGTCGGCCTGGCGCAGGCGCTGCTCAACGATCCCGAGGTGCTGTTTCTCGACGAACCCACCGTGGGCCTCGACCCGCGCCAGATCGTCGAAATTCGTGACCTGATCCGCAGTCTCGCCGGCCGCCGCACCGTGGTTCTGAGCACGCACATTCTGCCCGAGGTCAGCCTGTTGTGCCGGCGCGTTCTGATCATTCACCGCGGCCGTCTCATCGCCGACGCGCGCCCGGAGGAACTGCAGTCACACACCGGCGATGCGTTGCGCGTCGACGTCGAGGCGCGCGGCGAGCTGGCCGCGGTGCGGGCGGCAATTGAATCCGTCGAGGGAGTCGCTTCGGTCGCCGGCCTCGACTCCGCCATTGCCGGCATCGTGCGACTGCGCGTCGCGGCGGATTCCGGCGCCGACCCGCGCGAAGCCATCGCGGCCACGCTGGCCGCGCGCAATATAGGGCTCCGTTCGCTCGTCACCGCATCGGTGACGCTGGAAGACGTGTTCGTGCAACTCGTAACCCGGGAGAACTGACCGTGGGCAAGACCTACGCGCTCTATCGCCGGGAGCTGGCGTATTACTTTCAGTCACCCGTGGCGTATGCGGTCATCGCCGTGTTCGTCCTGTTGGCGGGATACTTTTTCTACAACCTGCTGGGCTATTTCAATCTCACCTCGATTCAGGCCATGCAGAACCCGCTGCAGGCACGATCGCTGAGTCTCACGACGTCGGTCCTTCAGCCGCTGTTCGGCAACATGAGCGCGGTCCTGCTCCTGCTGCTCCCGCTGCTCACGATGCGCCTGTTTACCGAGGAACGGCGCAGCGGATCCGCCGAACTGCTGTTCACGTATCCGGTGACCGACTGGAACGTCATCATGGGCAAGTTTCTGGCCGCCGCGACGGTGTACGGCGTCATGCTCGCGATGACCCTGCCCTGCCCGGCGCTGCTCTACTATTTCTCGACCCCGGAGACGGGAGCGGTAGTGTCCGGATATCTCGGACTCTTCCTCATGGGAATCACGTTTCTCGCCATGGGCATGTTCTTCTCGTCGCTTGGAGACAGCCAGCTGGTCGCCGGCGCCGCGACGTTCGGCTGCGGGCTACTGTTTCTGATCGTCGGGTGGGTCACACCGTTTGTTTCGCCGGGCGTCGGCGCAGTGCTCGAGCAGCTGTCTATCGTCCGTCACCTCGACGCGTTCGCGCGCGGCGTGATCGACACCAATGACCTCGTGTTCTACGCCAACATCACGGTCTTCTTCCTCTTTCTCTGTGCGCGCGTGCTCGATTCCGCGCGCTGGCGGAGCTGACGCCATGGAGCGCGCGACGGCCTCGATCCGCACCCTCGCGTGGCGCAGTGTCGCCGCGGGCGGCGTCCTGCTGCTCATCCTCAGCACGATGCTGTCGGGGGCCCGCGTGGTCGCGTTGCATACGGCGATCGTGCTGGCCGCGCTCGGTATCGGCGCGGTCGCCGCGAGTCTGATCGCAAATCGTTCCGCCGTGGCGGCCTTCGGCCGCCGCCGCGCCGCGCGCCGTGGCGCGGACGCCGTGCTGACCGTGTTGTTCTTCACGGCCATTCTGGTGGTGCTGCAGGCGACGTCGGTGCGACGGTCGCACCAGTTCGATCTCACGCGCAATCAGCGTCACACGCTCGCCCCGCAGTCGCTCGCGTTGCTCGATTCCCTCGACCACGACGTCACCGCGACAGGTTTCTTCCGCCAGAGCAGCCTCAAGCGCGAGCAGGCGCGCGACCTGCTCGATCTGTACGCCCGGCACTCCACGCGCTTCCGCTATGAGTTCATCGATCCGGATCGCAGCCCCGACGCGGCGGAACGCGCCGGCGCGACGGTGGACGACATCGTCGTGGAGTCCAACGGTGTCACGCGTAATGTGCAACTTCTCACCGAAGAGGATGTAACCAACGCGATCCTGCAGGTGACGCGCAAACGCGAGAAGGCGCTGTATTTTACGACCGGCCACGGCGAACGCGACATCGACAATCGTGCCCGCGAGGGCTTCCTCGCCGCGCGCCGCGGGCTCGAAGGCCAGGGCTACCAGCCACGAACGGTCTCGCTGGTCAACGTGCGCGAAGTGCCCGATGACTGCGCGGTGCTGATTGTCGCGGGGCCGCGCGAGGACTACCTTGCCAACGAAGTCGAGGCGATCGAGCGCTATCTGCGCCGGGGTGGCGCAGCGCTGTTTCTGCTCGACCCGCGTTTCGACCTGACACGCCTGGCCTCGGTACTGTCGCGCTACCACATCCGTCTGCTCGACGCGGTAGTGCTCGACGAACTCGTGCTCGACGCAGGCGACCGCACGTTCGATGCCACCGTCGCGAAGGTCCGGCGCTACGAAAAGCACCCGATTACGCGTGGCTTCAACTACGTCACGATGTTCACACGCGCGCGCCCGGTACAGATCGTGTCCGACTCGACCATTGCCGGGCTCGACGCGCAGTACCTCGCGATCACGGACCCGGAAGCGTGGGGCGAGACCGACATGGGCAGCTTCACCGTGGGTACCGCCTCCCGCGACGGCGACGACATCGCCGGCCCCATGCCCATTGCCGCGGTGGCAACCCGCACGCCGGTGCCGGTCGGAAGCGGTGCGAGCAGCCGCGTCGTGGTCATCGGCGATTCCGACTTTGCGAGCAATTCCTTCTACGGCGTACTCGGCAACGCGGACTTCTTCCAGAACGCGGTGGCATTTCTCGCCGAAGACGAGAACCTGATCCGCATCCGACCCAAGGCCGCGCTCGGCGACACGGTCTACATTTCCGCCCCGCAGGGCCGCCTGGTGTTCACCGTGTGCATCATCCTCGTACCGCTCCTGACCCTCGTGATCGGCGCCGTCGTGGTGGTGCGGCGCCGCGCGCTGTAGATCATGGGCTCGCGACGACTGCTGCTTCTCTTTCTCGCCGCCACCGTCGCGGTCGCCGCCTACTTCCTCGTCGAACTGCCCCGCCAGCGCGATAAGGATCAACACCGGCGCGACGCAACGCGGCTGTTCGAATTCGACGCCGAGCGCGTGGACACGATCATCCTCGACCGTCCGGACGCGACGCTCCGCTTCGCGATCACGGGGACCCACTGGGTGATGCGTTCTCCGCTCCACGATGACGCCGAGCTCGCGTCCGTGGTCCCGTTGCTTTCCACGCTCGCCAGCGCCGGTGTGGAACGCGACCTCGGGCCCGGCAGCGAGGACGCCCGCTACGGATTCGACGCCCCGTCCGCCCGGTTGACGCTGCTCGCCGGGTCCGACACCGTGGCCACGCTGGAGCTGGGTGACTACACCGTGGACCGCTCATTTGTGTACGCACGGCGGCCCGACGGGCATGTTTTGCTGGTCCCGACGGCGATCCACCGCGCGGCGATGCTGCCGGTCAACGATTTCCGCAACCGGCGCGTCGCGGTCTTCGATCTCGCGGCGGTCAGCGCGTACACACTGGACTCGCGCGAAACCGGAACCTCCCGCTGGACGCGCGGCCCGGGTGACTCATGGTTCACCGTGGCGCACGGGGACACCATTGCCGGCGATTCGGTCGCGGTGCCCGCCGTGCTGCGGCGGCTGCGCGGGTTGCGTGTCAGCCGCTTCGTGTCCGACGCCGATACGGCCATGACCGGTCCCGCCCTCGTCACCGTCAGCATCCGCCGACTCGACGGTTCCTTGTTGCGCGTGCATCTGTTCGACCACGACGGCGTCGCGCGCGCCCGGGTCGATGGCAACCCGCGCGTGGTCGAGGTGGCCGACAACCCGCTGGATATTGCCCGGGAATCGTTCGCGACACTCCGCGACCGCCGTGTGCTCCAGTTCGATCCGTTGCGTGCACTGCGCATCACGGTCTCCACCGCGGACACGTCGGCGGTTCTGGTGCGCGCCGGAGACGCATGGGCACTGCCCAACCCGTCGCTGGGAACACTGGATCCCAGACGCAGCGCGGATTTCGTGCGTACCCTGCGCAACCTGCAGTTTTTGCGCGTCGTGGACACGCCGCTCCCCACCGCAACGCCAGCCGCGTTTTCGCTTGTCGTCTACGGCGCGGGTGATACGATCCTGGACGAGTTGTCCGCGTCTCCCGCGCCGGGCGAGCCCGGCATCCGCCTGGGGCGCAGCCGGTCCCTGGGCCGGGTGTGCGAAATCGATACCGCCGCGATCGACGCGATCATCGCCGCGTTGCGCCGCATACGGCACTGATCCATATGGACCGTTCTCTGAACATCCGCCCGCCGGCCGTGGCCGGGCAATTCTACCCCGCCGACCCCGATCGTCTCGCGCGCGCTGTCGACCGCATGCTCGCACCGTTCCCCGCCCGGCCCGATGACGACGTTCGCGCGCTGCTCGCCCCCCACGCCGGACACCGCTACTCGGGCGCGCTGGCGGCAGAGTCATTCGCCGCGGTACGCGGTCGCGCGTTCGACGCCGTCGTGCTCATCGGCCCGTCGCACCGGGAGGCGTTCGACTTCACGTCGGTTTACGATGGCGACGGCCTCGCGACGCCGCTCGGGGTGCTCCCGGTCGACCGCGGCCGCGCCGATTCACTCACCACCGCCGACGGCGCGATTCGACGCTCGTCGCGCGGCCACGCACCGGCCCGCGGCGGCGGGGAGCACGCCATCGAGGTGCTGCTGCCGTTTCTCCAGCGCGTGCTGGGCAACGTCCCCGTAATACCGGTGATCATGGGCGCGCAGGACCCCGTCGCGTGCGCAATCCTTGCGGACGCGCTCGCGCCACTCTGTGGCCCGAAAACCTTGCTCGTGATCAGTTCGGACCTCTCGCACTTCCACCGCTATGACGACGCCGTGACGCTCGACAGCGTGTTCTGCGAACGCTTCGCCACGGGCGACGCGGACGAGTTGCAGCGCGCGCTCGCCTCCGGTCGCTGCGAGGCCTGCGGCGGCGGCCCCGCGGTGAGCGTGCTGCGCGCCCTCACGCTCACGGGTGGTATGCGGGCCACCATCCTCCGCCGCATCAACTCCGGCGACGTCACCGGCCACCACGACAGCGTCGTCGGATACGCGGCGGGACTGATTCGCGCGCGGGAGGCGGCATGAGCGAAGACCGCGACCGCACGGCGCTGGCGCTGACGGGAACCGCACGCGCCGCCATCGCCGCCGCGCTGGGCGTTCGCACCGCTCCCCCTCCCGACTCGCCGCTGCTCGATGCGCGCCGCGGCGTGTTCGTGACACTGACCATCGGATCCCGCTTGCGCGGGTGCATCGGCCGGGTCGACGCGAGCGGCACGCTGCGCCGACTGCTGCCGGAAATGGCGCGCGCGGCCGCGTTCGAGGACCCACGCTTCCCACCGCTCTCGCGCGAAGAATATGACCGGGTCGGGATCGAGGTGTCCGTGCTGTCACCCCCCGAGCGCCCCGGCTCGCCGGACGATATCGTCCTCGGAACGCACGGGGTGATCGTCAGCGCGCCGGGCCACCGCGGACTGCTGCTACCCCAGGTGGCGACGGAGTGGAACTGGACGCGGGAGGAACTTCTCGCCAATGCGTGTGAAAAGGCGGGGCTCGCGCCCGACGCGTGGCAGAAGCCGGCCACGCGCATCGAGACGTTCACCGCCGAAGTCTATCGGGAAGCCGGCCGCGGCTAGGCGGCATTGGACGCATCGATGGCCCGCTGGGAGTGGCCCGCCCCGTCGAAGGTGAGGATCGCCGCGGTCTCACCCACCATGGTCTGCAGATGGACGGGCCGCGTCCAGATACTGTGGAGGGCCTGCATGGTCGCCTGCGCGTAGTCCATGCGCAGCTCGACGCCGTCGAAGCGGTGCTTCAGGTACAGTTCCCCGCGGTTGTCGTAATTGGCGTCTTCCACCGTCACGAACGGGTGTCCCATGTTGGTCAACTGGAACAGGAGCTTCTCCTTGACCGCGCGGAACTCGCGGTCCGCCACCTCGTAACGGTCGTTG
>DASUGO010000171.1:0-16462 GCA_036273975.1 Candidatus Krumholzibacteriia bacterium | reverse complement strand
TCGAGATCGTGTTGCCGGAGAGCCGGTCGTAGTCGTGTTCGTCCACGAAGGCACGGGCGTCGCGTCGCGCATCCGCAAACATGATCAACAGTGAATTGTGGTCCTCGCGGAAATAGGCCTCGTAGCGGGCCTTGCGCAGCTCGAAGTCAGCCGCGAATGCGGCCCACGCCTCCGCACTGGTCTTCAATCCGGCGAGGACGTAGTTGACGGTGTCGATAAGCACGCTGCCCGTCATCTTACCGGCGACATCGATCCCATCCGTCCCGGCCTTCGCCCACTCCCGGAACTTCTCGCGCCAGTTCATCCGCAGGGACGCCTGTCGCTCGATGGCGGCAGCCACCACGTCGCGAATCTCGTTGAGCACGGCCTGCTCGTCGCGCATGATCTCTTCCGCGTCGTCCTCGATCCGGTCCCACTTGGCCTCGAGGGCATCCATCTTCTCGTCGAGCTGTTTGTTGTAGAGTGCAATCGCATCGAAGGCGGTTCCGATCCATTCGCCCCGCTCGAAGGCCTCGCACAACTTCTCCTCGGCGAGAACCGCACCCTGGACGATGGCGAGCGCGGCGACGGTGGGTGTCTGCACATTACGCAGGCAATCCGCGAAGAGCGACCGCATCTCCGAACGCAGGCCCGGCGCCTCCGACTGCCACGACTTGTACGCGTTGCCATCGAAGTTCATTGCATTCGCGAGCCGCTCCATGCGAGCGCTGCGGGCCGGGCCCCACCACTCGAGCCCGTCGAATATCGCCTTCGCGTCCACGCCGCCGCCAATGGGGACCTGCTTGTCGACGATTTCCCTGAGCTCCTTGATGCGCGCGTCGTAACCCATCGTCAGATCCCCTTCTCCGTCGTGATCCGCCACGGGCCGCCGCTCACGCGCTGCATCGTCCACTCGCGGTTGACGTTGACATCCTTGAAGGCGCGGTACTCGCCGTCGAACAACCCGATGTGATCGGTGACCAGCGCCACTTCCTCCACACGCGCGTCCTGTCCTTCGTAAACCACCCGGACCGGGCTGACCTTCACCACGCGCACGTCGTAGACGGGGCCGGTGATCTGCTTACGTGCGTTTGCCCAGTCGCGATAGTGATGGTTGGGCGGCGGACCGCCCTCCGGGTCGTAGCGTCCTTCCGCGCACGACCAGGTGGCGTAGAAGAGCTTCCAGACCTCGGAGTCACCCAGTTTGAGCGCGTTGATCCAGCCGGCGAAGACATCGCCCGGACCGAGGTCGGGCCGCGTGTCCACCTGCGGCAGCTTCTTTGCGTTCTCCTCGCCGGCAAACTTCGACGCCTCGCCGGCCCGCAGGTCGATGAACATCTTTTCGTCGACGAGCGCGGCGATCGGCTCGATGGTGAGACCGACATAGACCTTCTTCTTCCCGATCGCCACCATCGCGGGAGAATTGCCGATCTTGCCCACGAGCTGATACCGGTCGGCGATCGCCGGGTTTATCAGCTCACGGAAGCGAAGCACCGCGTAGAGGAGGGCGCTGAACACGGGCGAGCGCTGGTCGATGAGATAGATGTTCGCTCCCGCGCCCTGTATCCAGAACCAACCGTGCCCGGCCTCCGAGATCTCGTTCATCTCCGGTACCCGCACGACCTTGTCCACGACGGCGCTGCGATCCCCGCGCACGGGATCGATGACGGGAAGCGCCGCGAGATCCGTTGCGTCGACGCTCGCGATAAACTCGTTCCACGAGCGCATCGCGAGATCGATTGCGTCCTGGAGCCGCGTCTCCGTGAGCGAGCGGTAGGCGAGGTCGTCCGGGCCGAGATCGTATTTCTTTCCGCGGATGAACTCGACCGCCCGGTCGAAGTCTTCCTTCATCGCGCTCGCGTACGGGCCCGCGAATCGCTTGCCAAGCGCCTCGATCCGGGGTGCATGTTGCAGGAGACTCTCGAGTTGCTGCCGGGTGTTGCGGTTCCAGCCCGCATCCCGCATCTCCTTCACGAGGGACTCGTCCCACGACGCCCACGACGCGGTGAACTCGTCCTTCGCCATCGAATCCGGCCCCGGAGACGCCAGCGCGCGCCGGCCGTCGTTCGTCGTGTATGCGCGTTCGGCGCGCACCTTGCCCGCAATCTTGAGCGTCTCGCCGTCGCGGATGACCGTGAGCAACGCCGGGTCTCCATCTTTTACCCCGGCGTTGGCCCAGAACTGATTCTCGGAATAGATGCCGAACTCGAAGTCCTTCTGTCCGGGCTCGAATACCTTGCCATTGAGCGAGGTGATCACGTCCCCAACCTTCAGCGCCGTACCGCGAAATCCGCTGTCCCAACGTATCCATTCGACAACGAATCCGTACGGCCGCGCGTCGGGTTCGAGACGCCGGGCCTGCAGACCAATCTGAAAATCGCTCAGTATTTTTTCGGGCATAGGTTGTTCGCGGTGAGTGGGAAATCAAAGAGAGCAAGAACCATAATCCGTCTTATCATACGGCGGCAAGGGTCAATCTGGCTTCGTGTGGCCGCGCGAGCGGCCCGGGACGAACCAGGAGAACAGGCCGGTCTCGAGGACCATGCGCAGGCGGTCGCGGAGGGTGGCGGGCGGTGAATCCGTTGGGGGGTGCTCGGTCTGGAACTGCGCGACGATTTCCCGGGCCACTTCCTCGAGTTCATCGGGGACGGAGATGGACTTGGCGTTGTAGTTGTCGATCTGCGGTCCGACGATGATGGATCCGAACATCTCGTTGTTCACCAGATGCGGGATGCCCTCGGCGTCGAGGATGGACCGCAACACGGCGAGCTCGGCCTCATTCTTTGCTGAGTAGACCTTCTTCATCTTGCACCCCTCTGTGGATGTTAGCACATTGCCAGATCGTCCCGGCCGCACACGATCGTCCGAAATCCGCGTGATCACATTTGCCGTCCGCTTCTGCGTCTTTAATCAGTGGGCCGGGGAGACGAGGCTTCCGGCCCGGACCAGGAGAGATACAAATGCTTACGAAAAAACAACTTATAGCGGCAACCATGGCCATGGCGGCAGTGTGTGGACTCCTGCTCGGCGGATGCGGCGACGACCCCGTGGCCCCACCGGCGCCGCCGCCGGCGGAGAAGGAGCCCATCGTCGAGGTGAAGACCCCGGTCACGTTTGTCGCGGACTGGGTCTACTGCTGGCAGTGGCCGGAGAAGAAGCCGGGCGGCGAGGCGTGGGACACGTTTGGCGGCAATCCCGACATCTTCTTCCAGGTGGGCAACTGCGAGACAAACATGTTCGCCAACCACCAGTGGGAGATCGTGACGACGGCCACGTTCCCGGGCGGCTGCCGGATGAACGCGGGCGACACGTTCACCATCAACATGTGGGATGCCGACTCGCCGAGCGCGGACGACAAGATGAGCAGCGCCACGTTTTCCCCGCTGGACTCCTACCGGAACCGGAACGAGGAGACGGAGTTCATCACGCTCAGCCCATCGGGCGGTGCCAAGTACTACATCTCGGGCAAGTGGATCTACTGAGGGCGGGCGTGAACGTCCGGCCTCCCGAACGAGGACCTGCGTGCGTGGCCCGGCGACGAGAGGGAGCGAACCAGGGCCCGACGCGCGCCGGACGGATCCGACGCGCGCCGGGTGCGTTTGTTCGAAACTAGTCCTGCCAGAGCGGAATCACGATTCCAGCCGCGACCACAAGGTCGTTCTGGGTGCGGCCGTCAATCGGGAATCCGAAATTGTCTTCGTCGATCTCGAAGTTCGCACCGTGGATGTGATCCTCGACGTCGAACCGCAGGTGGATGCGATCGGTGACCGCCACCGTACCGCCGACGCCGATGATTCCGGTTACTTTGGCCGGCGTCTTGATCCCCTGATCCTCCCCCACGTCGGACAGCAAGTCGCCGAGGTCGCTGAGCCCGATGCCCGCGATGACATCGAGTCCATTGGTCGCGTTGGGATCGGTGAGGCGCACGCGCGCACGCAGATCCATTTGCAGCATCTGCGCCCCCAGAACGAGGGGCTCGCCGCCCCCACCGAGAAGTTCGATATCCGACGATCCCACCAGTACGCCGGCTTCCACCGCGACGCGCGGAATGATCCACACGCCCAGACGGCCGCCGTAGGCGGTGCTGGCGGACTGGCGGATGACGAGGGGTGCATCGATGTTGGCGACCTGGCTGTTCAGCGGTGCCAGGTGGGCAACCACCGGCGTCAACTCGAGGCTGGCGGCATGGACCGTAAGGGGTGAAAACAGCAAGCAGATGGCAACGGGCAGGTAACCAGCAAAACGAATTCGTCGTGTCACAGGGCTTCCTCCAGAGTTCAAAGGATGACGGTGTGGCATTGGCCCGAATTCACGAGGCAAAGCACGTGGTTGGTCACGGACCCTACCATCATCGGGTGACACGGTCAACTATTCCGGCCCCACCCCTTGTGATTGGGAGCAGGCCCGCGCCGCGTCGTCGCACGTGTCAGTGGTGAAACACAGATCGATATGCGTCGGACAGCGTCCCGTGTCGCGCGAGCAGCTCGTCCCGGCGTGCCGCATGGACGATCTTTCCGTCCTCAATGAAGGCCACGTGATCGACGATCGCATCCAGCGCCCCAACCTGGTGGTCTGCGAGGACGACACACGCCTTTCGCACATGCGCATAGTCATCCAGGACCGCCAGCAGGGCGTCCACCGTTCCCAGATCGAGACCGGTGAATGGCTCGTCCAGCAAGAGCAAAGCAGGCTCATGAAGCATCGCCAGCAGGATGGACGCTTTTGTTCGATTGCCGCGCGACAGTTCGCGAGGCGGGCGTGCATAGTCGTCCTCGAATCGTAGCGCTTTTGCAAGCGCGCTGCCCCGCCCTGCGGACTCAGCGCGCGTGAGACCAAACGCGGGGCCATACGTCCTCTCGACGAAGGTCGAGACCGGTGTCGTTTCGTAGAACACCGGATCGGATGACGCCCACCCGACCACCAGGTCGCCGAACTTCGGACCGTCCACAACCGTGCACCCGCCCGACTGCCACGGGCGTTGTCTGGAGAGCAACTCGAAGAGGGTGGTCTTGCCGGATCCGTTGGGGCCAAGGACGGCCGTTATCTCGCCGCCGGCACAGGCAAAACTGCACCCGGCCAATGCACTCCGATGGCGCTGGTACGTATACGATACGTCCTGGATCTCAATCTTCATCCGACGGCACCACGAATCCTTACCGGTAGGAGCGATGAAGGACGAGCCATGTGGCGACCATCCAGACCGTCGTCGCCGAAATGATCTGTAGCAGGCGAATGGGATCGTTCATATTTGCTGCGGCATTGACGGGATCGAGCAGCCAGACGGGTACCAGAAGCCATTGGGCAATCCCAACCAGCTCCGGCTTGTGAACGAGACGAGACAAAACCCATAACATGGCGAAAAAGGCCGCGTAGATCGCCGGGTATGCCGAACGTGCGCCCAGGAGCACATTCCAAAACATGATGAAAGACGCCGCATAGGTCGCGAGGCCCGCACACGCTCCCAGCGTTGCGAGCGTTCCGACATCGGCTGCAAGAATCGTGTTCAGGGAAATAAGTGCAAGAACGACCGCAATCACGATTGCCCGGCCAACACGTGCGAGTGAATACCCGATAAACAAGCCAGCAAGCCCACTCGATGGCCAAACGAATAACCGCACCGACCGGCGGCGGTGGAACTCCCCGTCAACGAGGAGGATGGGCAGCAGCATGGGTATCCACGTCGCCAGCAGCTCGTAGCGGTTACTGACGCGATCGGTCGACAGCGAAAAAAATGAAAGGTGAATCGCTCCGACCAGGTACAGCCCGAGAAATGCGAGCTGTACCCGGTCGAAACCACGCCCGGCGAAGTACCGGGCCACCGGTCCGGCACGCGGCACAACACGCCGCGAAGTTGAAACTAGAGATTCACTTGCGAACACAGGTCAATCCGGGCTCGCGCCGCCGCGGCCCGATCCGGTTTTCCAGTTCATGGCCGCGATCTCGCCCTGGCGCGCGTAGTCGGCGGCCTCCGCCAGCACGCGCGCGGCTTCCTGCGGCGCGTGGAATCCCATGGAGTTCTCCGCCGCAATGAAATCCAGCCGCCACTGTGCCTTGCGCTGCAGTTCCAGCGACGCCGCCAGTTGCGCGTCGGTGGCACCCGCCGTGCGTGCGGCCGCGATGGCATCCAGCTGATCCATCAGCGCCTGCGCGGCGCGCTGCAGGAGATCGACGTTGCGCTGCTGGATGCCTTCCACGCGCGCCCTGATCTCTTCCTCCGGGAAGTGGTGGCACGTCTGGCACGCGCGGTTGATGTTGAGCAGCGGGCTCCGCACCCAGTGGTCGGACACCTTGGTGGCGCCGTCGCGCGCGTAGGGCATGTGACAGTCCGCGCACGCCACGCCGCTGCGCGCGTGGATGCCCTGGCTCCACAATTCGAACTCGGGATGCTGCGCCTTGAGGACCTCCGCGCCGCTCTCGGCGTGCTTGTAATCGTACATGCGGTGACCGTCCTCGAATTTGGTTCCGTTCCAGAACGCCTCCACCTGCTCCACCCGGAGCCCGTTGCCCCACGGGAAGGTGAGCGGCATCTTGTTGGCGCAGTAGTACTCCACGTGACACTGCCCGCACACGAATGACCGCATCTCGGTGCGGCTCGCGAGCGCGTTGGGGTCGTACGGTGTCTTGCGGTCGCCCGCGCGCCAATGCTGGATGGACGGCAGGTGCGGCACCTCGGCTTCGGACTCGGCGAGGCGCCGGATTCCCGTGATGAAGCCGGGGCGGGTCACGCGCAGTTGCATGCTCTCCGGGTTGTGGCAATCCACGCAGGATACGGGGTGCGCGTGTCCCGTTTCGTGGAGCTTCGCGTTCAATTCCTGATACGTGAAGGCAAACGTCTTCTCGAAACCGGCCATCGCGTCGCCGTTGCCAAGCTCGCGGTAGAGCGGCATCACGGATGCGTGGCAGTGCAGGCATGAGCCCGACTGCGGCTTGGTGAGCCGCTGGGTGGCCTCCTGGTCCGCGAGCATGTAGGCGTGGCCGCGCCGGTCGCGATAATCAATGGAGAACGCGTAGCCCAGGAACATGCGCTTGAGCCACGGGTCGCGCTCGATCTTCTCTTCCGGCATCGCCTCGCTGCCCCCGTGGCCGCCAAAGCGGGTGCGGGTGGTGATGGCGGTGCGCTGGTAGCCGTCGTACTGACGCGGCCAGTTGATGCCCCACTTCGCGGGATCGGTGTCGTCCTCACCGACTTCCACCAGGCGCACGTATGGTTTGCGCGCTTCGTCCTTGCGCTCAAAGATGTTCACGAGCAGCCCGGTGATCACCGCCGTGGCCGCGGCGGTGACGATGAGCAATGTGACCAGCAGCTTCTTTCCGGCCAGAAAAGCGGTACTCATGGTGATGTCCTTTCCCTGGTGATTTCGTCCTCCGGCCCGCCCAGTCCGGCGGTGGGACCGTGGCCCACGTCGCGGTGGCACTGCACGCAGCGGGGAGATTCCTCTCCGTGGCCCGCGGCCATGGTCAGTTCCTCGACGAGCGCCTCGTGACAATGCAGACAGTTGTTCTGCAGAATGCGGCTGTTCTTCGACTTGATCATGATGGGCTCATGAAAGTCCTGCAGCGTGAACCCTTTGGAGTGGTGGTATCCGTTCTCGGCCTTGGCGATGTACTTCTCGGGGAAGCTGTGCGGCAGATGGCAGTCCACGCAGGTGGCCACCGCGTGGTGGCTTCCCTTCTGCCACGAATCGAACTGCGACTGCATGATGTGACAGTTCACGCAGGCGCGCGGATCCTTGCTGAAATACGACAGTCCCTCGGCGTAGCGGAAGGTGAAGCCGCCCACGCCGATGAGCACGCCGAGCGCAATGGACAGAATGATATTGAGACGTCGCGTCGACAGCTTATGCCTCGCCTCTGGTTCGGCTCGGGAGCCGGTTGGTCTTGAGCAGCCACGCCAGGTAGCCGGCGGCGACAACATCATAGGCGAAGCAGAACGGGGGCCACCACACGGGAACGCCGGGGTTGGAGATGACATGGCCGTGGAAGGAATCGAAGATACCGTGTGCGGCGAGCGCAGCGACGACGAGCCATAGCGACGACCGGAACCCCAGCACCGCAGCCAGCAGAAATGCACCGCCAACCAGCGATTCGACGACGAGCGCGTGCATCGAGGCGCCGATGGCCGCAAACAGGGCGTAGAGGTACCCGATGACGATGGTGATGGTCGGATAAAAGGCCCGGTCCCGGTCCAGACCAACGCCTGTGGCCATTACCCCCACCGCCAGTGCCAGCACTACTCCGATGACTAGTGGCATGATGCCCCTTTCTGGTGTGCAACCTGCTCGGAACGAACCGACATCATACCGTAGCTGCCGGGACCGGGTGATGTTTCTCCCACCAGTCGCGGGCGTGATGGGGGGTCCACGCGGATCGGGTTTCGATGGCTGACAGCATCTCCGCCAGCGCCTCCGCGGACACGGGGCGGTCGTCGGGGTTCTTGGCGAGGCAGGCCAGGATGAGCGCGTCCAGCGCGGGTGGAACCTCGAGCTCCGTGTGCGCGGACGGCGCCGGCGGCGCCTCGCGTGCGTGCTGCGTGAGGACCGACATCGCGTTCTTCCCGGAAAACACCTGTTGCCCGGTGAGCAACCAGTAGCCGACGCACCCGACGGCGTAGAGATCGGTGCGTGCATCGACGGGCCGGTTGCCGAGCACCTGCTCCGGCGCCATGAACGCCGGTGTACCGGCGAGCATATTGTCGCCGGTGAGTTGTGTGTCGTCGTTACCGTCGCCGACGAACCGTTTCTTGACCATCCCGAAGTCGAGCACCTTGATGTAGTCCACCTCGCGACCGTAGCGGCAGACGAACACGTTGGCTGGTTTGATGTCGCGGTGGATCAGTTCCTTCGCGTGCGCTTCCGCGAGCGAATGGCACACCTGCCGGAGCATCCGGATGGCGCGTTCGGCCGGAACCGGACCGAAGCGATTGACGAGCGTTTCCAGGTCGAAGCCATCCAGCAGCTCCATCACGTAGTAGAACGTGCCGTCGTTGGTGGTGCCGAAATCGTAGAGTTCGATGGTGTGCGGCGAGCGCATCAGCGCCGTCGCCTGCGCCTCGCGCAGGAAGCGGTCCTGGAGTTCGCGCGCGCGTCGCGCGTCGGAACCATCCAGCCCCGGCCGCACCAGCTTGATGGCCGCGGGCCGCGCGAGCAGGTGGTGCTCGGCGCGCCACACCTCGCCCATCCCGCCGCCGCCGAGGCGTTCGATCAGCTCATAGCCGCCCAGCTCGCGCGCGCGCGTGACTTCCCTCCCCAGCGAGTGGATGAGACGCGACCCGATGTACGCCATCAGCGCGACGAGCAAATACGGAAACACCAGTCCAAAGAAGAAGCGTTGCGGCGTCACGCCGGAGATCGGGTGGGTCTGAATCACGTAGCCGAGCACCACCGGCACCGCGCTCACCGAGGCCAGCGTCGCGATGGCCGTCTGACGCGGACGGTTGGGCACCACCACGGCGAACATCAGCACCCACACCGCCACCCACGACAGACCCACGCGCGTGGCGGGATCGAGGCCGGTGGGATCCAGGAATTCGGCCGCCGCGATGCCGTAGCTGCTCACGACTTCGAACACGAGTCCGATGAGCATGATTCGCGCGAGCGGTAGACGCTTGCTGCGGATCAACCCGGCGACCAGCAGGGCGAATAGAATGGAGATGGTACTGGGTCCCCAGTACGTGACGTGCGACAGAAACCACGCGCGGTTCTCGGCGCTCGACATCGCCGGGACGATTCCCGCCATGAAGAAGACGAACGCGTAGATCAGTGCGGAGATGCGCAGCCGCTCCGCCGACTGGGCGAGCAGATCGGGCGGGAGGCCCGACGCGCGCGCGCGGCGGCCTTCGTCGCGGAGAAACAGTCCACCAGACCCGGCGTGGCTCATGGGGGTAGTCTACGACATCCTTATCCCGCGTGTCTCGCAGTTGCTCCGTTACCCGCGCAACTTCTTGAGAAGCAGGGCTACTCAGCGGTCACCCCGGCGCCGGTGCTCAACGCGTTCGTAGTGGCCACGGCCCAGAAACTCCTCGACGCGCACTTCCATCGCCACCTGCAGCATCAGCGTTTGCCCGGCGGGCAAAGTCGTGCATCGGGTGCTCTGGCGTGGCCTCTCTCATGGCCTCCTGAAACTCTTCTGGCATCCGCTCACTCAGTCGTAGTACCTTCAGGTTACGCAACGCTTCTTTCTTTTTGCACCAAGTCATCGCCGTTCTGAATCGACCGCTGACAGTGGAGGTTCGGCATGCTGAAAAGGTTGATGAATCGACAAACGAGATGCGGGGTCGCGACCGTGACGATCCTCACGTTTCTTCCGATGGTGCTGAGCTGTGATGGTTCGACACAGTCCGTTGACTCACAGCATCCCCGATCGAGCACGACCAACGGAGTCAGTGTCGTTCAGGTATCGAAGGACACCTCCAATCACCTGATCTCTGCCAGTGTCAACATCGCCGGTCAACCGCATCGGGTGGATCTGGCGCCGGCAGACTGGAGCGTTCCGGTGCCCGGTATCACCGCAACGCTCGAAACCGCGGAGGGCGCGACAGTCGCAGAACTCTCCATTGGATGGCGCGAGTCGACCGGGGAAGTATGGCTTGTGCAGGCGATGAACGGAAATACCCTGTCCATGCATTTTTTTGAACGGGATGGGATGATTACCGAGGAATATGACGCGAATGGGGACAAGGTGATTCTTACACATGCTGTGCTCGAGCATGAGCAGTTGGCGAAGGCTGCCGCCAAATATCAGACGGGGCAACTCGTGTTGGCACCGGATGTCGCGTTGCGCGAACTGGGAGTACCGTTTTCAAGGCTTGCGGGATTCGCGACCAGGCACCCCGAGTGGACATCGGAGAATCAACCCGATTGGTCTGCGCTTCTGGCGGTGATGGGCGACCCCACTCTCGCCAACGTTGTGCTTGGAGGGGACGCGAACCCGCTACGCGTCGATGGCCTTTCCAGACGTACGTGCCTCCTGCTGGTTCTTTGTGCCACCATCGGTTGCATATTTCTTCCCATCGCATGCATCCCTTGTTCAGGGGGGGTCATCGCCTGTGCTATCATGGAAGTCGTGTGTTGGGTTATCGGTTGCGATTGCTGTTTCTAGAGAGGAGGAGCTGTCCTGTGGAGAGGATCGTCGTAGCCGCACTCATCGGCGTTGGCTCCGTACTCATGATCACGGGTATTGTCATCCAGCGTCGGGCACTCGCCAGGCATGGAACGGAGGAAGGCAAACGAAACGTCTCCTATCGTCGCTGGAAGCCATCGAAACGCATCGGCCGATGGTTCGATGACGAAGAAGGATTGAGCCAGTACTTTCGCGGGCAATCTGTTCTATCCCTCGGCTTGACGCTGTTGGTGGCGATGATCGCGTACATCATCGGTAGAGGGTGGTAGCCCGGGGCATCACCGCGCTCACCGAGGCCAGCGTCGCGATGGCCGTCTGACGCGGACGGTTGGGCACCACCACGGCGAACATCAGTACCCACACCGCCACCCACGACAGACCCACGTCTCGGTCGCTGAGTTTACCCGCGCAACTTCTTGAGAAGCTCGGTATTGAGGCGGATATACTCGTCGCGCACCGCACCTTCCTGCTTATGAGCTTCGGCCGGCGACTGGATCGCTCGGCCGCGCACGGTGGGCTCTCTACCCCTTGCGTCGGCTCGCACCCGCGCCGCTACCACCAAAGAAGATGCTCGCGCCAATCACGTAGCCGAGATCGTAGAGAAAACCGTTGTTGGGAAACGTATAGATGCGGACATCGGTGAACAGGCTCGCGATGAGATTGAAGAACATCAGGAAGCCGTGCACCATTCCGGTGAAGAACGCCATCGCGGCGCCACTGGTGCCGGACGCCGGGGGTTGATGGGCGCAGCCGACGGTGAGCAGCAGACCGACGCCCGCAGTCAGAATCAGGATTGAGCCAGACCGGGTTGTCTTTTTCATGTCATCTCCTCTCGGTCAAGGGGGAGTGGTACGCCCATTGTAGCGCTGCGGCCCCGCTCTGTCACCGGCTGCCGAAATACTCAGGCGGCCAACCGGGCACGAGCCTTGCTTGACATTATGTCGCATATGACATAACCTTCCATGTATGGGTGGATGTGACAGGCTTCAAAAAGAAGACTCGAGAAACTCCAGAGAAGGTTATCCAGACGTGCAAGAGGCGAATGAAACGCTACGACGAGGCTGAATAGAAGATGAACAAGACAAAGAAAGAGAAACTCCGGAAAAGCGGATGGCGCGTGGGCACGGCGGCGGACTTTCTGGCCCTCTCCGAGCAGGAAGCGGCGCTGATCGAGATCAAACTGGCGCTCGCCCGCGACCTCAAGATCCGGCGCCAGTCGCGCAAGCTTACTCAGGCTGAACTTGCCAGGCTCCTGCGTTCCAGCCAGTCACGCGTCGCGAAGATGGAGGCAGGTGACCCAGCTGTTTCGCTTGACCTGCTGCTTCGATCATTGCTATCGCTGGGCGCTTCCACCAAACAACTGGCCAGGATATTCTCTTCTCTTAGAACCGCCTAGCATCCCCTCGCCCGGTTACCTCTCGTCCGCCGACGGGCCGTAGATGGACGGCAGCGGCACGTCGAGCAGGCGCAGATAGACCGACAACTGTCCGCGATGGTGAATCATGTGGTTCAACGCGGTACTACGAATGACCACGAAGCGCGGCAGCTCAAAGATGAGCTGATCGCCGTGGTAGAACCGCCAACGCGCCATCATCTGCTCGGGCGTAAGCGCCGACACCACCTCTCGCGCACGTGCGATATTGCCGTCGAACGTGTCGAGAATCTCCGGTACGGTGTCGGTCTTCGACGTGTATGTCGTATAGTCGAACTCGTCCTGCAACAGCGACGCGATGAACAGCGCGGGAATGCCCGCGATGTGTGACGCGACACGCCCGAGGGTGCTGGACTTCGGGTGCGGCCGCCACCCGAGTTTGTCGGATGGAACGCGCTCGAGCATCTTCCGCGTCAGCGGGGCTTCGATCTTGAGTTCGGCAATGAACGCATCGGTCGGATTCATGCTTCTCCTTACTTTGCTCTGTAAACGCGAGTGGTAATTTGTTTGAGTACTTCAAATTACCGAGGTGGTCGCATTTTGCGACCACCTCCGACTTCTCACTGGCGGTCAGGCGAAATACGAAGTCATCCGGGAAACGCCTTGGGTTCCTTCGAACCTGCTCGTTGAGTCTCTTGGTTGAAACGCCGTAGAATTCGGCAAGGTCCGCGTCAATCATCACTTTGTCATCCCGGATCAGCAGGATGCGTTCACGAATCAGTCCGACTCCGATCAAAGGCTGCTCTGAACTCACTACCGCCCCCTCCCTTCCCCTCGCTTCAAGCGGTGACCCCACCGCCTGAACTCTTCAGATTCTAGCCTTCCCGCGGCAATTTGTCACCCCGCACCCACCAGGTCGGCGAACTGATGGGCAAGGGCTTCGTGGCGGGCACCAGGCGTACCTTAAACGTGTTGATCGACGAGGATCGTGTTGCCGTCCGGGTCGACCATCATGAAGTACGCGGGCCCCGTGGTCTTCTCATCGGCCTCCGCGGTCATGGTGATTCCCTGCGCCTTGAAATTGCGTTGCAGCTCGCGGACGTCGGTGAATTGTTCGAGGGGCTTGCCGTTCTGATCCCAACCCGGGTTGAAGGTGAGAATATTGTCTTCGAACATGCCCTGAAACAGTCCAATCTTGTGCGGGCCGTTCTTCAGGACCAGCCAGTTCTGTGACTGGTCTCCGCTCACGTTCTTGAAACCCAGTTTTTCGTAGAACTGCCTCGATACTTCGATATCTTTGACCGCCAGACTCACGCAAAACGATCCCAGTTCCATCGTCGCCTCCTCGCTTGGGTGAAATACGACCTCAATGCGCACGCAGGCGCTACCCGCGCGCCAGATCCGGCTCTCTGGCGCCCTTGATCACAAGCCACAGCATGAATGCGAGTTCACCAAACAGCAACGGGAACGTGTATCTGGCAAAGAACGGCTCGTACTGCGTGAACACCAGCCCCGAGATGCTGAGCGCCAGGTACGCGGCGCCGTTGATAATGAGCAGAATTCCCAGAAGCCGCGGCAGGAAGCCGGAGCGCATGGTGAGCATCCCCAGCGGGAACAGCCAGATGCCCCACAGGATCTCGGCCACCAGCACCTGCTGGCCGTGCAGACGGACAAAGAACAGCGCGAGTGCGTGGCGCTGGGACGCGTCAAAGGCCGCGAGCACGCTGGAGCCGTGCACCAGTTGCAACGCGGCGATGTCGTTCATCACGATGAGGAAGTCGATGGCGGCGGGAATGATGCCGCCCACGATCACCACCAGCACGGCGAGATCGCGGCTCACATCCTTGAACAGGCGATAGAGCGCGAGCACGAGGAAAATGAGAATCACGCCGCACAACGCCTCGCTGACGATTCCCAGACGAAACAGTGTCTCGTGCGCGGCAATGTTTCCGGCCGTCGCAGCCGCGTCGTCCTTGACGAAGAGTTTTCCGGGAATATAGAGGAGCCGGAGCGGGGCCATTATCGAAAGCAAGAGGTAGAAGAGTCCCGCGACTCTGGCATTCCGTCGGACTGAGCTCATGCGCTACTCCTTTGGTAAATCGGCCGCCTGCGCACCGAATCCAATCGGCTATGCACCGCCTTCATCCTGTCGGGCCTTTCGGAACTGGAGAAAACTGATGATCAAGAAGAGAACGCCCGAAACCGCCGGCATGAGACCGCGCAGTGTGAGACTCCGGCTCATGGCCGCCGTCACGAGGAACAGGACGCCAGACAGGCCGAACAGGAACGCGGTTCGGCGGCGTTTCGAGGCACTCTGCGGTGATGACATTCTAGACCACCCCGGGAATGAAACGTTTGATCATTGACCCATGAGTCCTTTCTGGAGTCCGCGTGCGGAATCGGTCGCCCCGGGATCATCCTCCACGATTATCGAGCCGTCAACCGCTTGTGACATGCGCAGCCCGACACGCGCGAAGGCTTCGTCGAGCGGCAGCGGTTCGGTGCCATGAATGTAGCGCTGGTAGAACGCCTCCCAGTCACCGGGCGCGAAACTCTCCAGCGCGGCGCGGATGTCGGGCCACGCGTAGGTGCGCGCGCCATCGTCGGTGTCACGCAGCATCACGCGCAGCACGTCACCCACGCCGCTCTCGCCGTTCGTCGCCGCCCGGATCTCGGTGTCCCAGATGAACGCGATCAGCGCGCCACCGCTGTAGAGCGGCGGCCCCTTGTGCGTGCCCGGCGCATCGAGCGGGGTCGCGAGATTCCGATACTCCGTAACGTGCCGCGCGAGCTTGTCCCGGAACTGCGCGGGTGTGGTCAGTTCTCCCGACACCAGCGCGCGGTTGGCCGCATACTCGGTGAATCCTTCCTGGAACCACTGCGAGCTCGCGTAGTCCTCGCCCTGCAGGCGCCACCCGTTCCAGTAGTGGAACACTTCGTGCGCAACCGTGTTGCCCCAGTCGGGCTGGTTATCGCGCGCCGGCGGCTGGTCGAACGTCATCGCGAAACTCGCGCGAAACGACTCGCCGCCGCGTTCGACCTGCGGCAGCAGCACCACCAGGTAATCGCCCTGTCCGGTGAAGCCGATGAACGACACCAGCCGCTGCGACGCGACACCGAGCACGCGCGTGACGTCGTCGTGCGCGGCCTCCCAGTGTCCCATCGCGACCACCTTGAGTTTGAAGCCGCCCGCGGTGAGCACCTCGGGCTTGCCCTTCTGGAACGCGACCAGGTTTTCGCGCAAATCGTCGGTGGATGACACCGTGGCGGCGTTACGCGCACCGCGCCGTTCCGGCCACGGCACGACGGCCTGCCACCCCTTCGGCAGCACGAAGCGCACCTCGCTTGTCTGCTGCGCCGGCGTCGTGATGAACAGCGAGCGCGCGATCGTGACCATGTGCGTGGCGTCGGCAAACGCGGCTTCGCGCGGCGCCGGCCAGTCGCGCGCCGCGAGCGGTGCGTAGTCGACCTCGTATTCGAGCTTCAGCGGACCATCGATGGAACGCGCGAGCATCCAGCCCCGGTCGCCATCGCCGGTGACAGCCACCGCGGCGCCCGCGGTATCGGTGACGCGGAGATTCCGGACCAGCGCCGGCCAGCCCGCGTCGGCAACCTCCGGGACATTGCCCGGCCGCGAGCGCGACATGCGCAGTTCCGCGCCGTGGCTCGGCACGGTGGCGCGCACGGTCATGCGGTGCGCGGCGAAATCACGAACCTGGACCTGGTAGGTGGCGACGTCGTCACCGGATGGCCGGGGCGCCGCGGCGAGCGGAAGACCAAAGGCAATCAGCGAGGACGTGAGCAGGATGACCAGACGGACGGCGGAGCGAAGCCCCCCGCGTTGCAGACGTGCGGTATTCACATGTGTCTCCAGTCGGCGGGCTGGTTGCCGGATACGGGAAAGTAACTGACCGGAGTGTACGGGCGCCCGCCGGCAACGGTTGCACGCCGCGCGGCAGTCCGGTGGGATGCTCAGTTCCTTCCGAATCCAAC
>DASUGO010000170.1:0-39974 GCA_036273975.1 Candidatus Krumholzibacteriia bacterium | reverse complement strand
CACGTCGGCCTCGGATGAACCGCCGTCCTCGCCCTTCTGGATCTCGCGCTCCAGCAGATGGGCGACGAATTCGTCGACGGACGAATAACCCGCCTTTTCGGCGGCCTGCTTGACGCGTTCGAAGAGCGACTTTTCCAGCGTGATCTTGTTCTTTCCAAACATGACGAACCTCCTGTCGGGTTAGTGGTCGGTGCTGCTCGGCGCGGCGCCGGCAAACAGGTCGCGGCCGGTCATCACCGCGGGTGGCTGGGCGCCGAATGCGCGGATGATGGTGACGGGGACATCGACGAGCGCCGGATTGTCGGCGGTGATCCGCCGGTTGGAAATCAGCACGCCGGGAACCCAGCGGTGATCGATGCAGTGGTCACCGGTCCAGCGCGACAGGTTGGGAACGATCAGCTCGCGCGAGACGGTGCCCAGCGCGGAGTCATCGCTGGAACGGTAGCCCTGGTTGTAGCCGACGATCAGGTCGGGGGCATTCTTCTGCTCCGCTCCGTGGTAGACGTCCTTCGCCATGTAGACGGTCGTGATCACCTGCTCACCGGTTTCGGGATCCCGAAACGCGAGCAGATCCCGGCTCAGTTCGTCGAGCAGTTCGTCGTACTGGGCGCCGGGCGGCACGACACCCTTGCCCTCGCGTCCCGCCAGGTTGACGTAGAGGCCATTGAGTCCCGCCGCATAGGCACGTGTCCGCCTCCAGAACACGTTGCCGAACAGGGGATGGCGGCCGATCTCTTCGGGACTGATCAGCGCCAGATAGCCCTTCTGATAGAGATACGCGTTGAGGTTGACCTTCTTGTAGAACGGCGCGAAACCGTGGTCGGACAGCACAATGATCGTTGCATCGCGGGGAATACGGGCGCGGACGTCGCCGAGCATCCGGTCCATGCGCGCATAGAGTTCGCCAAAGCGATCCTCGAAACCGTTGTTGTCGACATGCGCCGGGTGGGCCGGGTCGACGTCACGCCACAGCGCGTGGCATGACTGGTCGATGGTCGACACATAGAAAAACAACAGGCCACCCTGGTAGTCATCCAGCACGACGTCGAGCATGCGATCGCGCTCGGCCATGATGGTGTCGGTCTGCGCGACAAAGTCGCCGTCGTCGAACGCACCCGCCTCGAGTGCCTTGGTATCCTCGGCGATGCCCTGGGTGTAGTAGCGACCGGTGCGCTCGGCCAGGCGCGTTGCGTAGTCCGCGGGCGTGGAGATGGGGAGCGCCGGACGCATCGGGTCGATGTTGACCGGCGACGCGTACAGTTCCAGCGTTGGCCCGGCCGACTTCAGGTGGAAACGGCACATGCCGTGCAGCTTTTTGAACGGGCCCATCAGGTCGAACTCGACCGGAACCCACTCGCTCCATTCGCCCGCGCGCAGAAGAACCTCGTGGGATCCCACGGCGATGCGTGCCGCGTTGTGCTCGCGGTCGACATCGATGGTCATTTTCGCGGTCAGCATCGGCGCGCTCTTGCGCAGCGAGTTGCGCGGACCCTCGATCTGCGTCGTGACTCTTCCGTCGATTGCCTGCACGAGGTGAATGCGGCCACCGCTCGCAACGGCGCCGTCCCAGTGCGGATCGTCGGTGTAGAGCGCAAACGTGCCGTACGAACCCAGCAGGTCCGGCGTGCCCATTCCCGCCAGCGTCTGCTGCTCGGTGCTGGATGGGGGATAGTTGGCCGGAACGCGGATGATCGTGCACGGGACGCCGGCGTCCTGCAACACGTCCCAGAACGCAACACCGCGGCGCAACAGCACGGTGCCGCCCTTCGAGAGCGGCAGTACCCAGTCGCCGAGGGACAGCGTCTTTCCGGGCTCGACCACCTCGGCCGCGGAGAAGATTGGTGTGTACGTCTCGGGGTCGCGGTGGATGAAGTCGAAGATCCCGTGCTGGCCCGGGTCGGTGCCGGTGATGAAATTCGACCACGCGACCGGACTCTGGGGGGGAATGGACGTTTCGAGATTCGAGAACGAGCCCTCGTTGATCAGTTGCTGGAAGTTCGGCATGCGCCCTTCCGCCATGAAGCGCTTGAGCATGGCGGGGTCCATGCCATCGATTCCCAGCACGACCACGTTCGGGCCGCCGGCGAACACGGCGGACGCCAGAGCCAGCATCATGGCTGCGCAGACAACGATGCGACGGATCATCGCTTCATCATGCTCCGGCCCGCCATGTAACCCGGCACGGCGACGCCGAACAGATCCAGGATCGTCGGGCCCATGTCGATCAGCTGCGAGGGTTCGTCCGTCAGGGGGACGTTGGTGAACATCACGCCGGGAACGACTTCGGAGTCCATGCAATGGTCTCCGCTCCAGCGCTTCACGTTGTCCTCGAAGAGTTCCGGGCGTACCGCACCCTTCGCGCAATCCCACGACACGCGGTAGCCCTTTTCGTACCCGGGGAGCAGGTCGGGGCCCGTGTGCCGGTAGGGACCCGTCATGTCGCGCTCGACGTCGATCATGCGCCGGATTGCGCGCGTGCCGTCGTCCTCCAGCGCCAGCAGTCCCGCGCAGATGCGGCGCTTGATGTCGGTTGCCTCAGCGGCTTCGACGATGCCCTGGCGCTCGCGCCCCTTGCGGTTGATGTAGAGACCGCCGAGGCCCAGCGCGTACGCGCGCGTCTTCGACCAGTCGATGGCGCTCAGGTACTCACCGGGGCCGGCGCCTTCCTTGCGCACGAGCAGCCCTTCGCGCTCGAGCCACGCGTTCAGGTTGACGCCGCGCTGGAACGTCGTGAAGCCGTGGTCGGAGATGACGAAGAACGCGGTGTCCTTGTCGACGTATGCAGCGGTTTCGCCCACCAGCACGTCCATGCGGCGGTACATGTCATACAGTGCGTCGTTGTTGGTCTCCGCTTCGCGGCCCGCGTTGGCCGGATGCGCCGGGTCGAGATAGCGGAAGAACATGTGCTGCAGGCGGTCGCTGACGTCGAACACGCACACGGCGAGGCCGTTGCGCAGCCGGTCGAGGGTGTGCAGCCACATGGTACGCCGCTCGTCGTGGATGCCGTAGGCCTGATCGAGGAAGCCCTGCTCGTCGATGACGTCGTCGTTGAGCGCGGTTGTGTCTTCGGCCAGACCGAGCGTCGCAAACGGGCCCTGCAGTTTGGACAGGTAGACGGAGAACACGGAGGGATGCGATATCGGCATCGCGGGGCGCTCCGGGTCGATATGAATCGGCGTCATGTATACCGAGATCGTTCCGTTCAACGACGTGGGCAGGAAACGGGCAATGCCATGCATCGTGATCCCGCGCGCGGCGCGGAAGGGGAGGCGAACCCAGGGCGTGTAGCGGCCGACCTGCAGCGGCAGCACCGTCGTGCCGATGGCGAGTTCGAACGACTCGCCGTTGCCGTCGCGCGCCCGCGAACGGCGGATCGCGACGTCGGTTGTGAGCGGCTTCCCGTCGATCGGGCTGGGTGGCCCCGGAATGCGGGCCGTACCGCCGGTGACGGGAACCGGGACCACCTCGCCGCCGATTTCATGGGCCGGCGTCGTGCTGGTGACGAGGGTGAACGATCCCTGCGTACCACGCAGATCCGGCACGCACATGCCGGCCACCATCACGCCGTCGATTTTCTCCACCGGGAACGTGATCGGAACGCGCAGCACGCTGCTGAACACGCCGTGTTCGGTGAGCACGCTCCAGAACGTCCGGCTCTTGCGCAGGCCGCGAACGCCGCCGCGTGAGAGCGGGATCCGGATGGGACCGAGGCGGATGATGCGCGTGGCGCCGTAGACTTCGCTGGACGACAGGTGGGGCGCGTAGCTGCGCGGGTCACGCGCAATGAAATCGTAGATGCCGTGGCCCGAACAATCGGTGGAGGTGGCGAAGGTCGACCACGCCACCGGCGAGAGCGCCGGCATCGACGTCCCCAGGCGGCGGTAGCTGCCTTCGTCGCGCAGTTTGCGCAAATTGGGGAGTTCGCCTCTGGCCATCAACTCGTCGCAGATGCCGGGATCCAGTCCGTCGAGACCGAGGACGATGACTTTCCTGGCGCGCGCCTTTTTCAGCGAGCGGCGGCGCTTCCAACCGCGAATCGCGGCGCGCACCGGAAACGTGAAGATGGCGAAGAACGCGGCGACGAACGCCACCGCCAGCGTCACGAACGACGAGATGAGCGCAAAGCCCGCGCCCGGCCCGATGTAGGCGAACGCCGGCACCGGGACCAGGCAGGCCACGGCGAGCAGGAGTGCAAATCTAGGCGTCAGTCGGGTTGACATCGAGACTGCGCAGAATCATGTGCGGAACGTCCACCAGCGTCAACTCCCGATCCGTGGGGAGCAGATCGGGGCGTGAGGTGGTCAGAAACGCATCGTCCCAGGTGTGCATGCCCTGCAGGCGGCGGGGCGCGACGACGGACTCCGACCTCAGGCGACCCTTCAGGTCGAAGCCGTTGGCGGTAATGAGAACCAGGTCGGGGGCACGCGCGCTCTCGGTGCCGGAATAGACCTCGCTCCCGCGCACGACGCGGCGGATGACCTTCTCGCCCTCGTGTTCGAGTCCCGCGAAGATTGCGGAAATCTCGGTGAGGAGTGCCTCGACGCGCTCCGGGCCGACGCTGCCACGGGGGTAGCGTCCCCGGTGGTGCAGGTAGATGCGCGACGGGTCCAGCGCGAACGCGGTGGCGCGCTCGGAGATCGCGTCCATGTCGCGCGCGTCGGGATCTGTCATGACCAGATACCCGTGGTCGGCGAGCACGCGGTTCACGTTCACCTCGTGGCGCGTCCGGCAGAAGCCGTGGTCGGAGAGGACGTAGAAGCCGCGCGCGGCCTTGTCCTTCTGGAAGCGCTCGTAGACGCGGCCGATGAACGCGTCGATGGCGCGGTAGTAGTCGAGGAAGTCGCCGTGATGCGGATGTGCGGTGTCCGCGTACGCATCGAACAGGAAGTGGTGAAGCCGGTCGGTTCCCGTGACCACGACCTCCATCAGATTCCACTTTTCCTCCTCCCACAGCATATTCATGAGCTTCTCGCGCATCGCGAGCATCTGGTGAAGTTTCGGGAACAGCGCGGCAGGGTTGTCCTTGAGTTCGGATGCGTCGAGATCGACCTCGTAATCCAGATCACGCAACGTGCGCAGATAGCGAGCCGGGAACACGGACTTGTCCAGATGGACGGCGACGAATCCGGACACGAGCGCGCCGTGGATCGGCCGCGCCGGATAGGTCGCGGGCTGGTTGATGACGACGCTGCGCATCTTCTGCTCACCCAGCCGGTCCCATATGGTGTCGGTCTTCAGGTCGCGGAAACTCGGAAAGCTCTGCGTGTAGGTGCCGGCGTGGAGGTCGGTAAACCCGAAGATCCCGTGCTCGCCCGGGTTGCGTCCGGTCATGAACGTCGACCAGCTCACCGACGAAATCTCCGGCATCGAAACCGTCATGTCGCGCAGCGCGCCGGCCGCGGCGATTTCGCCCAGGCGCGGCATCACGCCGCCGTCGACGAAACGACGCACCATCGAACACGGAACGCCGTCGAGTCCGATCACGCACGCCCGCTGCGAGGGCTGCTGGAACCACTTCAGTGCCATATCCGCTCCCGGTTAGATGTAGCCGAGGTCCTTGAGGCGCTTCTTGATGGTCTCTTCCTCTGCCTCGGAGTAGTTGCCGCCGACCGCGCGCGGAATGAACCCGAGGACCTCGAGGGTGGTAAGAATCCTTGCGACGCTCTCGTCGACCGTTTCCTGGTCGCTGTCGATGACGATCTCCGCCTTCTCCGGCGCCTCGTAGGGATCGTCGACGCCCGTGAAGTGCTTGATCTCTCCGGCCAGCGCCTTCTTGTACAGCCCCTTGACGTCGCGTTCGGTCAGTACCTCGATGGGGCAGCGGACGTAGACCTCGACGAAGCGGCCGATGGCGCGGCGCATTTCGTCGCGAATCTCGCTGTACGGAGAGATGGCGGCGGTGATCGCGACGGCGCCGTTGCGCGAGAGCAGCTTGGCGACGAAGCCGATGCGGCGGATGTTGGTGTCGCGATCCTCCTTGGAAAAGCCCAGCCCCTTGCTGAGGTTTTCGCGGACCTCGTCACCGTCGAGGACTTCGACGTTCATGCCGCGCTCCAACAGAACCTCTTCAACGCGGCGCGCCAGCGTCGACTTGCCGGACGAGGGCAGTCCGGTGAACCACAGTGTGAATCCTTTCATCTCTCCTCCAGAGCAGGTGGTTGACTAGATGACCCGCCCGATCATCTCGGGCGGTGCTTCAATAGAGAAATAGTCCAGTATCGACGGCGCGACGTCGTAGATCGAGATGGCGTCGATGGGTGCGGCCGGCTTGCGGCCGCGGTTGTGCCACAGGAAGACACCCTCCTGGGCGTGATTCGCGTCGTCGGGTCCCGTGTCGTTCTCGAAGATGTGCACGCTGCCGGTTCCAACCGTACCGGCGCTGCGCCACTCGAGGTTGCCGAGGTAGACCACCATGTCCGGGGGAATGCCGCGGGTCTCGCGATAGATATCCTCCGGGAAGTACACCTTCGTGCCGATGGGATTCCCGTTCTCGTCGCCCAGTGCCTCGATTTTGGCGGCGAGTTCGCGGCGGACACGCTCGACATCCGCGGCCGGGATGGTGCCGTGGGCCTCGCGCCCCTCGATATTCAGGAATATGCGGGCGTAATACCCGCCATCGCCCCACGCGACGGTCCTGCTCCAGTCCACCATCTCCGGCTTGAGCCGTGTCGGCCGTGTGGCGGGTTCCTTGAGCGTCAGATAGCCCTCGCGCAGCAGGAACTCGTTGATGCAGATCGCGCCCGTCATGGGTTTGGCGCCGTGGTCGGAAATCACGATGACCGATGCGTCCGCGGGCAGGACGTCGAGGGTCCGGCCGATCTCCCGATCCATCTCCAGATAATACTGGTGGACGACGTCCTCAAACGGGTTCCCGGCTTCGTACAGGCGGTGATTCCGGTCAAAGTAGCGCCAGAACGCGTGGTGCAGGCGGTCGGGACCCATCTCCACCATCATCGCGAAGTCCCATTCTTCCTCAGTGATCAGCCCGCGAAATGCGCGGAAGCGCCGCTCGGTCATGAGCTGGATCTGCTCGAGGGTCTCCTGCTTGCGCTCGTTGCGGAAGTCTTTGACATCAATCATGTACTCGCCGCCAGCCAGTGCGTCGAGGCGGGCCGCCAGTTCCGGCGGATGGGTGAATGTCGCGCTCTTGTCCGGCGTGAGGAAACACCCCACGAGGAGTCCGTTCAGCGGCTTGGGCGGATACGTGAGCGGGACACCCATGACGATCGAGCGCAGGCGGTTGCGGGAGAGAATGTTCCAGACGGTCTTGGCCTGCACGTGGGTCGAGTTCACGGTGAACGTGTCCTCGTACACGTGTGACGCGCGGTTGCGAAAGCCATACACGCCGAGCATGCCCGGATCCTGGGAGGTCATCATGGCCATCCACGCGGGAACCGTTATCGGGGGAACCGTGGAAACCATCTTCCCGTGCAGGCCATCCTGCGTCAGGCGGCGGATGTTCGGCATTTCCGCGAGCCACGGGCCGAACAGCAACTCGGGGGTGACGCAGTCGAGCCCGATGACGACGAGGCGCTTTGACATCGTCAGCGCCCCCTCGGTGTCGAATAGTGGCGGTGGAGGATCTCCGCGACCTCGTGGCGGGTAAACTCCGACGGCAGGTCGCTTCCCTCGGTGAGCATTTCGCGAACCTTCGTGCCGCTCAACACGATGCGATCTTCGGCGCCGTGCGGGCAGGTCTTCGGGGAGGCCATGCCCTCGCAGCGGCGACAGTAGAAGGAGTGCTCGAAGAACATCGGGATGATGCCCAGCTCGCCGTCCTTGAAGTCGGAAAAGATGCGCTGGGCGTCGTAGGTTCCATAATAGTTGCCGACGCCGGCGTGGTCGCGCCCGACGATGAAGTGCGAGCAGCCGTAGTTCTTGCGGATGATCGCGTGCAGAATCGCCTCGCGCGGTCCGGCGTAGCGCATCGCGTAGGGGAACGTGGCCAGCGCGATGTGGTCGCGTGAGAAATAGTTCTGCATCAACGCGAGGTAGCACTCCATGCGCGCGCTCGCCGGTACATCGTCGGACTTGGTTTCTCCCATTGCCGGATGGATCAAGAATCCATCCATGGTTTCCAGTGCGCACTTGATGAGATACTCGTGCGCGCGGTGGATGGGGTTACGGGTCTGGAACGCGCAGACGCGTTCCCACCTGCGTTCGGCGAACAGCGCGCGTGTTTCGGCGGGGTCGAGCTCGTGCGCGGCGAATTCAGTGCTTTTCGTGCGTTCGAAGACCGTCACCTTGCCACCGAGGTAGGCGTCTCCGGTGCCCTGCAGGTACTGAACGCCAGGGTGCTTTTCGTCGGTTGTCGCCAGCGCACGGCTGGCCTCGCGGGTCTTGTCGGGGAAATAGACGTCATCGACGTCGATGATTCCGACGACGTCGCCGTCCGGGGTGCGCAGGGCGGCGCGGAACGGCGCTTCCAGTGTCCCGACCGCGGAGCGTGCTGCGGAAAGCGTCACCGGCAGCGACCACGGGAGGCCTCCCGGAAGGCGCATTCCGTCGAGAACGGCGTCATATTCTTCCCGGCGCATGAAGCCCTCGAGCGGGCTCATCGCGCCGATCGCGATCAAAAGCAGGTCGGACGCTTCGCGCGCGTTCATGTCGATGGTCGGCAGACCGGCGGCGCGCGTTCGTAGCGCGTCTCTCTGCTCCGGGGGGGCGATGCGCGAGACGAGTGTCCCGCCGTGTGGCTGGATCATTGGGTCCTCCTGGACATGGTCAGTCGAGATAGCCGAGCTGGCGCAGCTTCTTCTTGATCGCGCTGAGTTCTTCGGGGGTGAATGGCTCTGCACGGTCCGTTTCGTGCTGGCTGAGGACGTCGCGCAGAACATACACGATGAAGTCGGTCGGGGAGTTGAAGCCCGATTCATCGATGAGTTGCTGTACCTTCTGGTAGAGCGGCCGTGGGATTTTGATGGTGACTTTGTCGTGCTTCAATTTTGGCTCCAAAAATACTATGATTGGAGTATTATAAGAGCGTGGGCGGTGTCCGTCAACCCGCCCTCCTGCAAACCGGATTATCCTTCATGACTATGAGACGTGTGCTTGGCTTTCTGATGCCAGCCCTTGGGCTCGGCATATTCGCGCTGATTGTCCAGCGGACCGGAGCGGCCCGGATCGGCGCGATTCTATCGGAGCTCGACCCGTGGCAGTTGCTCTGGGCGCCGCCGATCATTCTGGCGATTGGTCTGTCGCGCGGCCTGCGCTGGCGGTATGTCATGCGCTGTGTGGGCATCGACACGACCCTCCGGCGCAGCACGACGGTGTGGATTGTCGGCTTCTTTGCGTCCGCGGTGACGCCAGCGAAGGCGGGCGACGCAATCCGGGCCGTCTATATCAGCCAGGATACCGGGCGGCCGATGGGGGAGACTCTGCTCACCGTGTTCGTCGACCGCCTGTGGGACCTCGGATTCGTCATGGTGGCGGGCATTGTCAGCGCGGTTGTCTTCTCGCAGCGATACATCGCGATCCCATCCGTTCCGTTGCTGGTCGCCGGCGTGCTTGCGATCGTTCTGGCCGTTGTGATGATGACACGCCGCGGCGCGATGCGCTTCCTGCTGAAGCCCATCTTCCTGGTGCTGGTTCCGAGCCGCCACCGCGAAGGCCTGTCGGCGAATTTCCACACCTTCTACGATGCAATGCGCGTCTATGCGGCGGACCCGCGGCGCAGCGTGGTGATGGCCGGGTACACGCTGCTGTGCTGGGCGCTGATCTTCCTGCTCGCCGTCTACGTAAGCCGCCTGTTGCAGCTGCCGGTCGATCCGCGCTATGTGGTGCTGATCATGCCCATCGTGACACTCGTCGAGCTGATTCCATTCTCGATATCCGGCCTCGGAACCCGCGACGCAACCGTGATCTATTTCTTTGCGGCCGTGGGAGTCGGCAGCGCCGAGGCGGTCGGTTTCTCGATTGCCTATCTCCTCATCGGAACCTATCTGACCGCCCTGCTCGGCCTGGTGTTGTGGCTACGTTCGCCGATCCGCGGCGTCCCTGCCGCCACCAGCCAATGACACCCGCACCCTGGCAGGCGGCGATCCTCGCGCGCGGTGAGCTGTACCGCGTCGGCGGTGCCGTGCGCGACGAACTCATCGGACTCGCTGGCACTGCGGACACCGACTACCTCGTGCGGGGCCTGCGCCCCCCGGAGCTCGAAGCCATTCTGAGCGCGCACGGCCGCGTGGTCCTGGTCGGGAAGGCGTTCGGCGTGTACAAGTTCACCCCCGCCGGTGAGCGAAGCACGTACGATATCGTGTTCCCGCGCCGGGAGGTCTCGACCGGGGTGGGGCACCGCGACTTCGCGATTCAATGGGACTGGAACCTCCCGGTGGAGGAGGACCTGCGCCGGCGCGATTTCACGATCAACGCCATCGCCGAGCGGCTGCCGGAGTACGCGCGGATCGATCCGTTCGGCGGTGAAGCGGATCTGCGTGCGCGTGTGCTGCGGATGCTGTTTCCGGACGCGTTCGTCGAGGACCCGCTGCGAATGTTGCGCGGTGCGCGCTTTGTGGCCCGCTTCGGGCTCACGGTGGATCCGGCCACATGGGAGCGCATGGTGGACGCCGCGCCGCTCACGCGCACGTTGAGTCTGGAGCGAGTTCAGGACGAGTTCACCCGGTTGCTCGGCGACAGCGACCGGCCGAGTGCGGGCATCGATCTGCTGCACCGTCTCGGCGTACTCGCGATCCTGCTGCCGGAACTCGCGCGCTGCGCCGGGGTCGCGCAGAATCAGTATCATCCCGACGACGTCTACTGGCATTCGCTGAAGACCTGCGACGCATCGCCGCGGGGGCGCCTGGTGGTGCGCTGGGCGGCGCTGTTACACGACACCGGCAAGGTCGACGCGCGCCAGACCGTCCACGATGAACAGGGCGAGCGTGTGGTGTTCTACGGGCACGAAGACTTCAGCGCGGCAATGACCGTGGATGTGTTGGAACGCCTGCGCTATCCAAAGAATTTCGTCTCCGCGTGTCGGCGGATCGTTCAGGAGCACATGTACCGCTATGAGCCGACGTGGAAGGACTCCACCGTGCGCCGGTTCATGCGCCGTGTAGGTCGAGGATATCTCGATGACCTGTTTCTACTGCGGGAGGCGGACTGCAGGTCGCGTGACCTCGACGAGGAACTGGTCGCCCTCGATGAACTGCGCGCGCGGGTTGCCGCCCAGATTGCAGCGGAGAGCACGCTCGGCATTGAAGATCTCGCGCTCGATGGCAACGACGTGATGTCAATCCTGGGTGTCGGACCCGGGGTTCGCGTGCGCGAGGCACTCGCCAACCTCCTCGAGCGTGTTACCGACGAACCTTCACTGAACACACGGGAGCAACTGACGCGGATCCTCGAGACGTGGGGAACAGACAATAACCGGGGAGACAATCGGGACTGAAATAAAAATGCAGAAAGCCAAGGCAAGGGGTGTCAGGGGTATCCTTTTTGGCAGGTGGTGAGGAACGGATCCTCGTACCAACAAAAAAGGTCGAGTAGGTACTGGGGCAAGAATCTTCCTTACACTTGGCTTCCTGCACCCGCAAATCTACGGTCTACTAAAAACCTTGTCAACCTTTTTGTTTCGTGGCAGTTATTTAGCCGGGCGGGGCCCGTTGAATATGGACAACAATCGATTCATAGCCGCTCTCAACGCCGCGCTGCGGGAGACGCGCCTGGACCCGTCCATTCCGGCCCCGGCGGGCAATCCGGCCGCCGTGGCGGCCTGGGCGGCGTTTCTTCATGCCTGTGTGGGGAGAGGGGTTTCCATTACCGATCCCCGCTGGGAGCGGCTGGTGCTGCGTCACGCCGCCGGTCGACCCGTCCTCGCGCTCGGCGATGACGCCCGCGCCGGTGACGAGCCGGGTGAGGCCGACGACTTCCGCCTGGGTCTCTCCCTTCTGATGTCTCTCCTTGGCGACGAAGACGGCGGAAGTCCTGACGAGTGATGCCAGTATGGCAGTGATTGCTGGCATGCCGACACCCTGCGATCCGGGGTGATTTCGGAACTGGCAAGCTAACCTATTTAAGTACAACATATTAACCATTTACTCCCCGCTGGCACGCGGATTGAATAGAGAGTCGTAGCGCTTGTTTCAGCGCGGGGGCATTACGGCCGTCCGCGCCAGTGGCAGCGACGAGAAAGGACCAGCGAAAAAAATGGGAAAGACTATCGGAATCGACCTGGGAACCACCAACTCCTGCGTGGCGATCATCGAGGGCGGCGAGCCGCGCGTGATCCCCAACCCGGATGGTGCCCGCACGACCCCGTCCATCGTGGCCATCACCAAGGACGGAGAACGGCTCGTCGGCCAGCTGGCCAAACGCCAGTCCGTCACCAATCCTGAGAACACGGTCTACTCGATCAAGCGCTTCATCGGGCGCAAATTCGCCGAAGTCGCCAACGAGTCCAGATTGATCTCGTATAAGGTGCAGAATGTGGACGGCGGTGTCGCGGTCGAAATCGGCGGCAAGCCGTATACGCCGCCCGAGGTTTCCGCAATGGTGCTGCAGTACCTCAAGTCGGCTGCCGAGTCGTACCTTGGCGAGGCGGTCACCGACGCCGTGATCACGGTGCCGGCCTACTTCAATGACAGTCAGCGCCAGGCCACCAAGGACGCGGGCAAGATCGCCGGCCTCAATGTGAAGCGGATCATCAACGAGCCGACCGCCGCCGCGCTGGCGTACGGCCTCGACAAGCGCAAGGACGAGACCATCGTCGTCTATGACCTCGGTGGCGGAACGTTTGACGTCTCGGTGCTCGACATTGGCGAAGGCGTGTTCGAGGTCAAGGCCACCAACGGCGATACACACCTCGGCGGTGATGACTTCGACCATCGCGTCATCGAATGGCTGGTCAACGAATTCAAGCGCGAGCAGGGTATCGATCTTTCGAAGGATCCGATCGCCGTCCAGCGCCTGCGCGAGGCCGCCGAGCGCGCCAAGTGCGAGCTGTCGACCGCGCTGCAGACCGATATCAACTTGCCGTTCATCACGGCGGACGCGTCCGGACCCAAGCACATGAACGTAAAACTGACGCGCGCGAAACTCGAACAGCTGATCGAGGACCTGGTCGAGAAAACCGTTGGGCCGTGCAAGCGCGCGCTCGCGGACGCCGGGCTCAAGCCGGCCGACGTGGACGAGGTCATTCTGGTCGGCGGCTCGACCCGCATTCCGATGGTCCAGCAGAAGGTAAAGGAACTGTTCGAAACCGAACCGCACAAGGGCATCAATCCGGATGAAGTGGTTGCCATCGGCGCCGCGATCCAGGCGGGCGTGCTGGGCGGTGACGTTCGCGACGTGCTGCTGCTCGACGTGACCCCGCTATCGCTCGGTATCGAGACCCTGGGTGGCGTGATGACGCGCCTCATTGATCGCAACACAACGATCCCGACGCGCAAGGGCGAGGTCTTCTCGACCGCAGCCGACGGCCAGACGGCGGTGGACATCCACGTGCTGCAGGGTGAGCGCGAGATGGCGGTGGATAACAAGACCATCGGCCGCTTCCAGCTGGCCGGCATCCCGCCCGCGCCGCGCGGCATGCCGCAGATCGAGGTAACCTTCGACATCGACGCGGACGGTATCCTGAACGTGTCCGCCCGGGACAAGGCCACGGGCAAGGAACAGAAGATCGTGATCAAGGCGTCGAGTGGTCTGAACGAGGAAGAGATCGAGCGCATGGTCAAGGACGCCGAGCGCTTTGGCGATGAGGACAAGCGCAAGCGTGAGGAGATCGACGCGCGCAACGCGGCCGATTCACTTGTGTACCAGACCGAGAAGAACCTGAAAGAGCACAAGGACAAGATCAACGCCGACGACACCGCGCGCCTGAATTCGGGTGTGGAGGCCGTGCGCAGCGCGTTGAACGGCAGCAACGCCGCCGATATCAAGTCGGCCACCGAGAAGCTCAGCTCGACCTGGCAGGAAGTCGCGGGGCGCATGTACGAGCAGGCCTCCGCGGCTCCCGGCGGAGACGGCGCCGCGCAGGCCGGGGCAGGTGACTCCGCGGGTGGCCACGACGAGGGACCGGACGGCGTCGCCGACGCGGAGTTCGAAGTACTCGACGGCGACAAGAACGCCTGACCAGCGCCGGCACATGGATGCGAGGCGGCCGGGTAACCCCCGGCCGCCTTTTCGCTTGACCCCGCGCGGATTGGGACGTACAGTCTCCCGACTCTCGCTAACGTCAACCGGTGAGGGCGATTAGCTCAGTTGGTTAGAGCGCCTGCTCGACACGCAGGAGGTCAGTGGTTCGAGTCCACTATCGCCCACCATTCCGGCCAGGAAACCCAGCGAACGGAACTCCATTATGGTCCGCGTGACCTTACCCAACGGATCAACGCAGTCATTCGACGGCGCCGTCGTGCCGGTGGCCGATGTCGTGCAGACGCTCGACGAACGCGCGCGGCGCGAGACCGTCGGCGTGCTGTTCGGCGGACAGTTGCGCGACGTGTACCAGTCCATTCAGGGCGAGGGCACGTTGCGTCCGCTGCGTGATTCGGATGAACAGAGCCTGTATCTGCTCCGCCACACCGCGTCACACGTATTGGCGCACGCGGTGATGGAGCTTTTTCCCGACGTCAAGTTCGCCATCGGCCCGCCGATCGACAATGGTTTCTACTACGACTTCGAAGTCGCGACCCCGTTC
This sequence comes from Candidatus Krumholzibacteriia bacterium, assembly GCA_036273975.1. GTDB lineage: Bacteria > Krumholzibacteriota > Krumholzibacteriia > WVZY01 > JAKEHA01 > JAKEHA01. Next base: position 25,339 of record DASUGO010000170.1, on the reverse strand, counting down.
ACGCCCGAGGACCTCGAGCGAATCGAGAAGCGCATGGCGGAACTGCTCAAGGAGGGGCTCCCGATCGACCGGGAGGACTGGAGCAAGGAGCGCGCGCGCGAACACTTTGCGAAACTCGGGCAGACCTACAAACTCGAGCTGATCGACGACATCCCGGGCGATACCGTGTCCATTTATACCGTGGGACGTTTTGTCGACCTGTGCGCGGGACCGCACATCGACTCGACCCGCCGCATCAAGCACATCAAACTGCTGAGCGCGGCCGGCGCGTACTGGCGCGGCGACTCCAACAAGACCATGCTGCAGCGCATCTACGCGACGACGTTCTTCAAGAAGAGCGAACTGGACGCGTATCTGCAGCAGCTGGCCGAGGCCGAGAAGCGTGACCACCGGCGCCTGGGCAAGGCGCTCGACCTGTTCGAGATCAAGGACGAGGCCGGCGGGGGGCTGGTGTTCTGGCACCCGCACGGCGCCATCGTGCGCGAAGTGATGGAGCAGTTCCTGAAATCCGAGTACCGCAAGCGCGGCTACCAGATGGTGTACACGCCGCACATCGCAAAGTCGGATCTGTGGAAGACCTCGGGGCACCTCACGTACTACCGCGAGAACATGTACACGATGGACGTGGACGGGCAGGAGTACGTTGTCAAGCCGATGAACTGTCCGGGGCACATCCTGGTCTACAAACGCAAGCTCTACAGCTATCGCGAACTTCCGGTCCGGATCGCGGAAATGGGGACCGTATACCGCCGCGAACTCTCCGGCGCGCTGCACGGGTTGCTGCGGGTTCGCGGTTTCACCCAGGACGATGCGCACATCTTCTGCACGCCCGAGCAGTTGCCGCAGGAAGTCGACGGCACCATCGACTTTGCGCTCTCGGTGCTGAAGCGCTTTGGCTTCGATCAATTCAACGTGGAGTTGAGCGTGCGCGATCCCAACAATCCGTCCAAGTACGCGGGTACCGACGAGGAGTGGGCGATGGCCGAAACGGCGCTGGAAGACGCCGTCAAGCGCCGGGGACTCGCGTACAAGACGATGGAGGGTGAGGCGGTGTTCTACGGGCCGAAGATCGACGTCAAGGTGATCGACGCCATCGGACGTCCGTGGCAGCTGTCGACCATCCAGTTCGACTTCAACCTTCCGCGCCGCTTCGACGTCAACTACGTGGCGAGCAGCGGAGAGCGCAAGTCCGTGTTCATGGTCCATCGCGCGCTCTTCGGGTCCATCGAACGCTTCATGGGAATTCTCACCGAGCACTACGCCGGTGCGTTTCCCACCTGGCTGGCCCCGGTGCAGTGCGTGGTGCTGCCGATTACCGCGGACGCCGCCGAATACGCCGGGAAGCTCCTGGCCGCGTTGCGCGACGCGGGGATCCGCGCCGAAATGGACGCCCGTGACGAGAAGATCGGGTACCGGATCCGGGAGGCCGAGGTCCAGAAAGTGCCTTACATGGCGGTAGTCGGCAAGCGCGAGGCCGACGCCGGGGTGGTCGCAGTCCGCGGGCATGGCCGGGGGGACCTCGGGCAGAAGCCTCTGGCCGAGTTCGTCGCGGAAATCGTTGACGAAGCGGGGAACGCCCGCTAGTATCCCCGGATTGGACATAGCTGGCGGACATGTCCGGCAGCGATCGCAAAGCAGGGGCACACCGCCCCTCACCGGCCATCCAGTGTTGATCGGCCAGGTTTCGTAAACGACCCGCGGCTTCAGCCGTATGCGGGTCCAGCGGACGCCTGGTGTCCGCTTTTTTGTTTTTTATTGCGGGAGGCGAACAATCAGTTTCGATCGCAAGAGAGCGCCGCGGATCCGCTCCAACGAACAGATCCGGGTGCCAGAAATCCGGGTAATCGGCGCCGACGGGGACCAGCTCGGGGTACTCCCGACATCACAGGCGCTGCAAATGGCCCAGGAACTTGGGCTCGACCTCGTTGAGATTTCTCCGACGTCACGCCCGCCTGTGTGCCGGATCATGGACTTCGGGAAATTCAAGTACGAACAGAGCAAGAAGCAGAAACAGTCCAAGAAGAAACAGCACACGTTCCAGGTCAAAGAGGTGAAGTTCCGCCCGAAGACCGAGGAGCACGACTACCAGTTCAAGAAGCGGCACGCGGAGGAGTTTCTCGAGAAACACTTCAAGGTCAAGGTGACGGTGATGTTCCGTGGCCGTGAAATGGACCATCGTGAGATGGGCTACCGGATTCTCGACCGCCTGGTCAAGGATCTGGAGCCGGTCGGAACCGTGGACCGCAAACCCGAGTTCGAGGGGCGCCTGATGGTCATGTATCTGGCGCCGCATCCGATCAAGCCGGGCCAGCAGAAAAAGGCGCCCAGGGCGCCCAAGCCACCGAAACCGGAGAACGAAAAGGAAGAGAGTCATGCCAAAGCTGAAGAGCAACCGCGCGGCGATGAAACGGTTTCGTAAGACCGGGACCGGCAAGGTGCGCCGCAACAAGGCGTTCAAGAGCCATATTCTGACCAGCAAGACCACCAAGCGCAAGCGCGGGCTTCGCAAGGCAACGCTGGTGCACCCGACGGACATGAAGCGCGTACGGCGCATGCTGCTGATCTAGCGGCGCGCGCGATCACGAAATAATCGATACATCGGATTCGTCGGGCAGGCGTCGCCCGTGAGCAACGGACGCCACGAAGGAGGATTACGTCATGCCACGCACAAAAAATACCGTCGCGGGCCGCGAGCGCAGGAAGAAGATCCTGAAGCAGGCCAAGGGCTATCGCGGCGGTCGTCGTACACTCTACCGCACCGCGCGCGAGACCGTTGAACGCGCACTCGCCTATGCCTACCGGGATCGCAAGCAACGGAAGCGTCACTTCCGCTCGCTGTGGATCGCGCGTATCAACGCCGCGGCCCGTATCAACGGCATGTCGTACAGCCGTCTGATCAGCGGGCTGAAACTGGCCGAGGTCGACATCGACCGCAAGATGCTCGCCGAGATGGCGGTGAACGATTCCGACGGTTTCAAGAAGCTGGCCGAGGTCGCCAAGGCGGCCTGGGACGGCGGGAGCCGTTAGGGAGCGATCCACCTCCCATGGACCCGAAGCCAATCGAGTCCGCCATCCGCGTCGACGTGGCAGCCTGCGGCACGGCGGACGATCTCGAAGCCATCCGCGTCAAGTACATGGGGCGCAAGGGCGTCATCACCGCGTTTCTGCGCACGGTGGGTGACGCGCCGGCCTCCGAGCGTCCGCGCCTGGGCGCGGAGGCCAACCGTCTCAAGGGACTCGTCGAGTCACTGCTCGCGGCGCGCCGCGAAGAGATCGGTGGTGGCGACCGCAACGATTTCTACGCGCCCCCGGTGGATGGTACGCTCCCGGCGACCAGCGGCCTGGCCGGGCGCCGCCATGTGATTTCGCAGACGCTGCGGCGCATGAAGGCCATCCTCGAGGGGATGGGCTATCGTCTGTCGCGCGGCCCGGAGATCGAGCTCGAGTACTACAACTTCCAGGCGCTCAACTTTCCCGAAGAGCACCCCTCGCGCGACCTGCAGGACACGTTCTACATCTCCGACGACATCCTCCTGCGCACGCACACGTCACCGATCCAGGTGCGTTACATGGAGCAGCACAAGCCGCCGTTGAAGATCTACGCGCCGGGGCGCGTGTACCGCAACGAAGCCATCGATCCGTCGCACGCGGCGGAGTTCCATCAGGTTGAAGGGCTGTATATCGACACCGATGTGTCGATGGCCGACCTGCGCGGTGACCTGCTGTTCTTCCTGCGCGAACTGTTTGGCCCGACGACGCAGGTTCGTTTCAAGCCGCACTTCTTTCCGTTTACCGAGCCGAGCGTCGACGTGGACATGTCGTGCTTCGCCTGCGACGGACACGGCTGCAACATCTGTGGCCAGACCGGGTGGATCGAAATTCTGGGCGCCGGTATGGTGCACCCGAATGTGTTGCGGGCTGTGGGGTACGACCCGGATCGATATTCCGGGTTCGCGTTTGGCATCGGTGTCGACCGGATCGCGATGATCAAGCATGGCATCACCGACATCCGCATGTTCCTCGCCAACGATCTGCGTTTCCTGGAGCAGTTCCCGGAGACGGAATCATGATTGTTGCACTTTCCTGGCTCAGGAAATACGTCGATGTGCCGGTCGACGCCGCGACGCTCGCGCACGATCTCACCATGCACGGCATCAAGGTGGAGCGCCTGGTGTCCGGCGGCGTGACCGAACGCCTGGTGGTGGTTGGCCACGTGCTTTCCGCCGTGCCGCATCCGGCGGCCGACCGCCTGCGCGTGTGCGGTGTGGATACCGGCGACGGGCAGTCGCTGGAAATCGTCTGCGGTGCACCCAATGTGGCGGCCGGACAGCGGGTGGCGGTGGCGTTGATCGGCGCGCGGCTGCCAAACGGCGTGAAGATACGCAAGAGCAAGATCCGCGGTGTCACGTCGAACGGCATGATCTGCTCGGAAATCGAACTCGGGCTCGGGGGCGAGGCCGGGGGGATCATGGTGCTGCCCGCCGACACGCCGCTCGGGGTTCCGCTCGCAGACGTGCTCGGCGAGGCCGACGCCACCCTCGAGCTCGAAGTCACACCCAACCGCCCCGATCAACTCGGTCACGTGGGCGTCGCGCGCGAAATCGCCGCGCTTTACGCGCTGCCTTTGCGGGTGCCCGACCCGCCCGCGATTCAGGCGGGGGAGAGCGATCCGGTCGAGATCGATATCGAATCGGCGGCCGAGTGTTTCCGCTTTGTCGCGCGCGTCGTGCGTGGCGTCAAGGTGGGGCCGTCTCCGGCCTGGCTGCGGGGCGCGCTGGAAAAGGTTGGAATACACAGCGTCAACAACATTGTCGACGTGACCAACTACGTGATGATGGAAAGCGGCCAGCCGCTGCATGCGTACGATATGGCACGCCTGCCGTCGACGACCATGGGGGTACGGCGCGCGCGGCACGGCGAGCGCCTCGCGGTGCTCGACGGCACCACGCGCGAACTGGCGCAGGAGCACCTGATCATCACCGCGGATGACGAACCGGTCGGTATCGCGGGTGTCATCGGTGGCATGGACACGCGCATCACCGACGCAACGGCCGACATCCTCGTGGAGTGTGCGGCGTTCGATCCGCGCACGGTGCGTGCAACTCGCACGTCGCTCAATATCAGCACGGACGCATCGTACCGCTTCGAGCGGGGGAGCGATCGCGCCATCTGCGATGCCGCGTCGCGCCGCGCTGTCGAACTCATCCTCGAAGTGGCGGGCGGAGAGAATGGCGTCATGGTGGATGAGTTTCCGGCTCCGCGCGCGGAACGTGTCGTGAGCGTGCGCCGCAGCACGGTGCGCCGCCTGCTGGGTGAGGAACTGTCCATCGAGACCATCGCCACGCTGCTGGGACGCCTCGAATTCGAACGCGCCGAGGCCGACGAGGACCATCTCGCGGTACGGGTTCCGGGCTTCCGCTGGGACGTCTGCGAGGAGGCCGACCTCGTCGAGGAAGTCGCGCGCATGCACGGCTACGAGAATATCGGCAAGGGCTGGACCTATCGGTCGACCGTGCCTTCGTCGCCGGACCCCTTCGACCGGTTTCTCGAACGCGTCGCCGGACACCTGGTGGCCCGCGGCCATACCGAGATGATCACCAGTGCGTTCACCGACGGCCGTGAACTCGCCTGGTTCGATTGGGCCGACTCTGACCCCCGCAGTCGTCCGATTCCGCTGAAGAATCCGCTCTCCAGCAAACACGCGTGCATGCGCACGCACCTCTTGCCGGGTATACTCGACGCGGTCGTGCACAACATTTCCCACGGGCGCCGCGAACTGGCGGTGTTCAGCGTCGGACGCGTTTTCCTGCGCGGCGCGGAGGTCACGGGGCTGCCCGATGAACCGACGCACCTCGTCATCGTTCGCACGCGTCCGCGTGGGGCTGCGTTCTGGCGGCACGACGGTTCGCCAACCGATTTGTTCGATATCAAGGCGGAGGTCGAGGCGCTGGTCGCGGCCGTTCGTCCGGCCGCGTTCGACGAGTGGACGTACGAATTCACGCCGTCCCGGGGTGAGTTCATGTTCGCGGATCGCCGCCGCACGGTGGTGGAGGGGGGGATTCTCCCGGTTTCCGCCACCCGTGCGCTGGGAATCGAGCAGCCGGTCTGGTACGCGGACATCGATCTCTCCCAGCTCTACGACGTCGAGTCGGCGAGTCCGGTGTTCCGGAACTTTTCCGAGTTTCCGGCCTCGCGCCGCGATCTGTCGCTGGTTGCTCCGCCCGGGGTGACATGGACGCAGATCGAAAAACATGTGGCGAAGGTCGGCGGGCGGTTGCTAGAATCCCTCCAGGTTTTTGACGTGTTTCGCGGCGAGAGTCTGGGTGCGGATCGCACCGCTTACGGCGTGAGACTCGCGTTCCGCTCCAGCGAGGGAACGCTCACGGATTCCGATGTTGACTCCGTGGTCGCGCGCATCGTAGGCAAGCTGGACGCCGAGCTGGGTGTAGGCCTCAGATCGTAACGAACCATAAGGAACCGCGAGATGCAGGGAACCAAGGCGCTCGAGAAGCTGACCCTTCTGGAAGAGCGCATCGCGCAGACGACGGAGCGCTTCGCGCACCTCAAGGACCAGTATCAGGCGCTCCAGGACCAGAAGGTCTCGCTGGAGCAGGAGATGGACCGCCTGCGCGCGGCAAACCATGAGTTGTCCGAGCGCATCGGCAATCTCAAGACCAGCCACGACAAGATCGTGGGTTCGTTGCACAAGGACGAGGTCAAGAAACGTATCGACAAGGTCATTGAGAAGCTGGGAGAACTCCAGCTCTAGCCGCGGAGAACCATGGAAGAACGCAGTGCAACCACCGTGGAGATCCTCGGGCGCGAGTACCGAATCCGCGGTAACGCGGATCCGGCCTATGTGCGCGAGGTGGCGCGCTTTGTCGACGCCAAACTGCGCGAAGTGATGCGCGGTGCGGCCGGTCAGCCCGGTGACCGTGTGGCGGTTCTCGCGGCCATGAATATTGCGGATGAATTGTTTCAGCTGCGGCAGGCGTCGAACGAGGAAATTTCCTCCATCGAGCGGCGCGCCGAGAGCCTGATCAGCCTGCTGGACGAAAAACTTTCGCTGGAAGCCTGATCGAAACCAAGCCGCCAACCAAAGGATGCGTGACATACCAGACGCCAGGCGCACGTTTTAAGAAAATTCCCTACCATGTTCGTGATGATAAGGTAATTTTTGAGCCAACACCTTATTGAGGGAAGTTCCGATCGGATCGTGCTGTGTAACCACGCAAGTGGCCGACAAACCGGTTCGTAGGGGCGTCCACGTGGACCCAGATGGTTCATGAGTTCCCTTGTACACGGCATAGCGTGGGGAATTTTCATTTTCCGCGGCCACGTTCCCACGCTTCCGCATTCTGCGCGCCTCCACCCGCCGCTCTGGTGGCCCCACGCCATGACACCGTCCCGTAGGAACGGGCGGATAGGATGACACCGTGATCATCGCATTTCTCGGAGACGTAGTGGGCAAGAGCGGGCGCCGCGCCGTCGCGCTGGCGGTCCCGCGCATCCGTGCCGAACATCGCGCGGCGCTGGTGATCGCGAACGCCGAGAACTCCGCCGGCGGGTTCGGCATCAACACCGAGTCCATCCTCGAGATGAAGGAAGCTGGCGTCGACTTCTTCACCACCGGCAATCACATCTGGGACAAACGCGAGGGCATTGCGCTGCTCGATACGCGCGCGGACGTCGTGCGCCCCGGCAATTACCCGGCGCCCGGGCCCGGCCGCGGCGCGGCGGTCGTGCCGGGAACCGGGGGGCGCGTCGCGGTACTCAATATCCAGGGGCGTGTGTTCATGCCGCCGCTGGACTGTCCCTTCCGGACCATCGACCGCCTGCTCGACGAACTGCCCGATGGCGTGACCGTGCGGATCGTGGATTGCCACGCGGAGGCCACCAGCGAGAAGATCGCGATGGGATACTACCTGGACGGCCGTGTGTCGATGGTGCTCGGGACCCACACGCACGTGGCAACACGCGATGCGAGAATCCTGCCCGGTGGCACCGCCGCGGTGACCGACGTCGGCATGACGGGATCGTTCGATTCCATTCTCGGTGTCCGCAAGGACGAGGTGATCGAGCGGTTCCTCGCGATGCGTCCAACACGCTTCGAGGTTGCAAAGCGCGACCTCCGCTGCGACTTCGTCGTCGCGGATGTTGATGATGCAACCGGAGCCGTGCAAGAATTCTCCCACCACCAAATCAAGCTGGAGGACTGATGCAACTGCTGGATGGAAAGGCGCTGTCGGCAACGATCAAGGCGGAGGTCGCCGCGGGTGTTCGCGAACTGGGGCCCGCACGGCGGCCCGTGCTCGCGCTGGTGCGCGTCGGGGAAGACCCCGCGTCACGCGTGTACGTGGCGAGCAAGGCCAGGGCGTGCGAGGAGTGCGGCATCGAGTCGCGCAACGTCGAACTCCCGGAGGATTCCCCCGAGGATCGCGTGCTCGGCGTGCTGCGCGACTTCAACCAGGATCCCGCGGTGGACGGCATCCTGCTCCAGCTCCCGCTGCCGCGTCAGATCGACTCCGATCGCGCCATCGCAACCATCAGCCCCGAGAAGGACGTCGACGGCTTCCACCCGGCGAGTCTGGGGCGGCTGGCCGCGGGAACGCCGCGCTTCGTTCCGTGTACGCCACTCGGCATTCGCGAACTTCTGGTGCGCAACGGCGTGCGAACCGCGGGTGCCAACGTCGTGGTGCTCGGGCGCAGCGTGATCGTTGGCAAGCCAATGGCGCTCCTGCTCGCGATGAAAGGCGAAGGCGGCGACGCGACCGTCACCATATGCCACAGTCGGACGCGCGATGTCGCCGCGCATACGCGCGCCGCGGACATCATCATCGCCGCGATGGGGGTGCCGCGTTTCCTCACGGGCGACATGGTTCGCGACGGCGCGACGGTGGTCGACGTGGGCATCAACCGGGTCGATGATCCGGCGGCAAAGAAGGGCTACCGCATCGTTGGCGACGTGGATTTCGACGCGGTCGCACCGAAGACCTCCTTCATCACACCGGTACCGGGCGGAGTCGGCCCGATGACGGTGGCGATGCTGATGTGGAATACACTCGCCGCGTACCGGATGCGGGAACGCACGGCATGACGCTCGCCGATGCGCCCGTCTTCTCGGTCGCCAAGATCAACGGCCTCGTGCGCGAGTTGCTCGAAGGTGAGTTTCGCGATGTCGTTGTAAGCGGCGAGTTGTCGAACGTCCGCGTGCACGGCTCCGGACACGTCTACTTCCGTCTCAAGGACGCCGCTGCGCAGTTGTCCGCGGTCTGTTTCCGCGGCGATGCGCGCTCGATCGACTTCAAGCTCGAGGACGGTGTGCAGGTGCTGGCGCGCGGTCGGCTTACGGTGTACGAGGCGCAGGGTTCCTACCAGCTGATCGCGCGCACGCTCGAGCCGGCCGGACGGGGCGATCTGGAGCGGGCCTACCGGTTGTTGCTCGCGAAACTTCAGGCGGAGGGGCTCTTCGACGAGGCGCGCAAGCGCCCGCTGCCCCGCTACCCGGCGACGGTTGCGGTGGTCACATCGCCCACCGGCGCCGCGATCCGCGACATCCTGTCGACGCTGCGCCGGCGCTTTCCATGCGTCGACGTGCTGGTGGCGCCGGTGCTGGTCCAGGGGGAGCAGGCGCCGCCGCAGATCGTGCAGGCGCTGGACGCCATATCCGCGCAGCGTGCGGCCGACGTCATCATCGTCGGCCGCGGGGGGGGAAGCATCGAGGACCTGTGGGCGTTCAACGACGAGGAAGTCGCGCGCGCGATTCATCGCTGTGCCATACCCGTGATCAGCGCCGTCGGCCACGAAAGCGATGTGACGATCGCCGACCTGGTCGCGGATCGCCGGGCCGCCACGCCGACGATGGCCGCGGAGGTCGCGGTGCCGGATCGCGCGGACGTGCTGCGGCGCTTGACCGCGCTGGAGGACACGATGGCGGCGCGCGCCCGGTCGCGGGTGCAGATGGCGCAGGCGCGCGTGGCCGAGCTCTTGCGGAGCTACGCGCTGGGGAGTGTCCGGGGCCGTATCGAGCAGGGAATGCAGTCGGTCGATTTTGCCTCGCTGCGCCTGGCCCAGGCGGTCCGCACGCGCACGCGTGACGCGGGCGCGCGCCTGGATACCATCGTGGCCCGCCTGGGGCCGCTCGATCCGCGCGCCGTGATGCGGCGCGGCTTTTCGGTTTGCATGGATCCGGCGAGCGGCCTCGCCATCCGGTCGGCGGCCGAAGCGGTGGCCGCGCGGGCGGTTCACCTCGCGTTTGCCGATGGAACCGTCGCCGCGGACGTTCGAGAACTGTCGAGTGTGGAGGAGACATCGTGAAGAAGACGAAAGCTACCGATGCAGCGACGGGGACCTTCGAAGCGGCGATGAAACGCCTGGAGAAGATCGTGGCCGACCTCGAGTCGGGTGCGTTGCCGCTGGCCGAGTCCCTGCAGAAGTTTGAAGAGGGCATCGCGCTTGGGAAGCAGTGCCGTGAGATGCTCGACCGGGCCGATGTGCAGATACGAACCCTCGTAGAAACCCGGCCGGAGTCACCCGCGATCGGGGATGACCTGGATAAAGACGAGGAAGACGGAGACGAGTTTGACGAAGACTGACGCCGAGTACGAACAGCTGGCGGAGCGCGACCGCGTCCTCGTGGAGCGTCGTCTGACCGAACTGGTTGACACGCTGGCTTCGCAGCACGCCGGGATGCGCGCCGCGATCGAGTATTCGCTGCTCGGCGCCGGCAAACGTCTGCGGCCGCTCCTGTGCCTGTGGACGCACGATGCACTGGGCGGTGCAGCGCGCGACGCGGCACTCGACTGCGCGTGCGCGCTGGAAGCCTTGCACACGTACTCGCTGGTGCACGACGATCTCCCGTGCATGGACGACGACGACCTGCGACGGGGAAAACCGAGTTCGCACCGCAAGTTCGGCGAGGCGGTGGCGGTGTTGACCGGCGACGCGCTGCAGGCGCTCGCGTTCCAGATCGTCGCCGGGGTGGGCGCGCGACATGGCCTGTCGGACGCCAGCGCCATCGCGCTGGTCGGTATCCTCGCGGATGCCGCCGGAACCGGTGGTCTGATCAGCGGGCAGGCGCTCGACCTGTCGCCCCCGGCTGCGCGCGACATCGCCGCGGTGGACCGGATTCACACCCATAAAACGGCGGTTCTCATTGCTGCCTCGATGGAGGCCGGTGCGGTGGTGGCGGATGCGGCGCCCCCGCTGCGCGAACGAGTGCGGCGCGCCGGGCTCGATGCCGGCCGCGCGTTCCAGATCGCCGACGATCTGCTCGATCTGATGGGAACCCGGGATTCGCTTGGCAAGACCCCGGGCAAGGATGTAAACGAGGGGAAGCTCACGTACCCTGCGGTGGCGGGTATCGAGGAAGCCCGTCTGGCAGCGGGGCGCCGCACCGCCGCGGCGCGCGCCGCGCTTCCGGAGGGCGCCGGCACGCCGCTGGACCGGCTCCTGTGCCTGCTCGCGGAGCGCGACGCGTAGCCGAGAGGAAACACCGGTGATCTCACAACCCCTCCTGGTCGGTGTCCTCGGCGGCCTCATCGCCCAGGCGATGAAAGTCGTGTCTTTCCTCCTGCTGGAAAAGCGGATAAACTTCCGCAGACTGCTGGAACCGGACGGAGCCCCGAATATGCAAAGCGCGAGCTTCGCCGCGCTCGTGGTCAGTATCGGCCGCGCCAGCGGCTTTGCCTCGCTCGAGTTCGGCGTTGCGGCGTGCTTCACCGCTCTGGTGACGGTGGACATGTGGAATGTAAAACGCGCCGCTTCGCGTCAGGCGGAAGTGGTGGACGTGATCGTCCAGAAGTTGCGGCCCGGCGCCATGACGCGCGCGCGCAGGCCGCTTTCGTACTCCGTGTTCGACGTGCTCATGGGGACGTCGATCGGAGTGGCAAGCGCCCTGGTCCTGGGCTGACACGGACCGGAAGGCAGATTCATGAGTATTCTCGACCGCATCCAGTATCCGTCGGACCTCAAAGCGGTACCGGTACAGGATCTCCCCCAGCTGTCGCGGGAACTGCGCGACGATATTCTCAAGTCGGTCGGGAAGACCGGGGGGCATCTCGGTGCCAGCCTGGGTGCGGTGGAGCTGACGCTGGCTTTGCACTACGTCTTCGATGCGCCCCGCGATCAGATCGTCTGGGACGTCGGTCATCAGGCGTACGGCCACAAGATCATCACCGGCCGGCGCGGACGCTTCGACACGCTCCGCCAACAGCACGGTCTGAGTGGCTTTCCCAAGCGGGACGAAAGCGAGTACGACACGTTCGGTGTCGGCCACGCGAGCACGGCCATCAGCGCGGCGCTCGGGATGGCGGTCGCGCGCGATCTCAACCGGGACAACTTCAAGGTTGTCGCGGTTGTCGGCGACGGCGCGCTCACCGGAGGCATGGCCTTCGAGGCGATGAATAACGCCGGCGTGCTGAAGAAGGACCTGATCGTCGTGCTCAACGACAACCGGATGTCGATTTCCCACAACGTGGGCGCGCTGCACACGTACCTGACCAAGATCACCTCCGGCAAGCTCTACAACCACATCCAGACCGATGTCTGGGAACTGCTCGGGCACCTGCCGCGCGGCGGTGGCAAGGCGCGCCGCGTGGCGCGCAAGATCAAGGAGAGCATCAAGACACTGGTGGTGCCCGGTGTCATCTTTGAAGAGCTGGGCTTCCGTTATTTCGGGCCCGTCGACGGGCACAACGTCGAGTTCCTCGTGGAGACCTTCCGGCAACTGAAGGAGATGAATGGCCCCATCCTGGTCCACGCGATCACGCAGAAGGGAAAGGGCTACGACTTTACCGAGAACGACCCGTTTTGCGCGCACGGCGTGACCCGCTACGACAAGATTCCGGGCGACCGCCCCGCGAAGAAGGGCAATCCGTCGTACACCGCCGTATATGGCAAGGCGCTGGTCGAAATCGCGCGTGACGAACCGCGCGTGGTCGCGATCACTGCGGCGATGCCGGACAACACCGGGCTCACCGACTTTGCGCGCGAGTTTCCGGACCGGATGTTCGACGTCGGAATTGCCGAGCAGCACGCGGTGACGTTTGCCGCCGGGCTTGCGACACGCGGCATCGTTCCCATGGTGACGATCTACTCGACGTTCCTGCAGCGCGCGTATGACCAGGTCATCCACGACGTCGCGATCCAGAATCTTCCGGTGCGCTTCATGCTCGACCGCGGCGGCCTGGCCGGCGAGGACGGACCGACGCACCACGGGGCATTCGACCTCAGCTATCTGCGTCTGATTCCGAATTTTGTGATCATGGCGCCGAAGGACGAAAACGAGCTGCGCCACATGGTCAAGACCGCGATCGCGTACGACGCCGGTCCGATTGCGCTGCGCTTCCCGCGTGGCCAGGGGGCCGGGGTTGCAATGGATGAAACGGCGGCCGCGCTCCCGATCGGCCGCGCCGAGCCGCTGTCGCCGGGCCGCGACGTCGTGCTGCTGGCAATCGGCGCCATGGTGCTGCCGTGCGTGTCCGCGGCCGAGATGCTGCGCAAGCGCGGGATCGACGCCGGGGTCGTAAACGCCCGCTTTGTGAAGCCGCTCGACACGGCACTGCTGGACCAGATCGCCGCGACCGACGCGCTCGTCATCACGGTCGAAGACAACGTCCTCAGCGGCGGCTTCGGATCGGCCGTGAACGAATACTGGGTCGAGCGGCAGTACGACTCCACGAATCTGCGCAATCTCGGGCTGCCCGACCGCTTCATCGAGCACGGGGAGCGCGACGACCTGCTCGCCGGACTCGGCCTCTCGGCCGAGGGTATCGCCAGCTACGCTGCGGATGCGCGCGGCGCGCGTCGCCCGGGAATACGATCGGTCGCCTCGCAGTGATCCGTTCTCCGGGGTATGCCAGCGCATGATACCTGCGAACATCAGGAGCGTCGGTATCGCGGCCAACCTCGAGAAGGAAGGCGCGAGGGAAATCGTGCGCGCGATGGCCGCGTCGCTGACAGCGGCCGGCGTCCGCGTGTACGTCGACGACGACCTGGCCACGATGGCCCCATCGTTGCCCGGCGTGGCCGCCGGCATCCCGGAGCAATGTGATCTGCTGGTCGCGATCGGCGGCGACGGCACCATCCTCAAGTACGCGCGGCGCTACGTCGACCGCACGACGCCACTGGTCGGGGTCAAATGCGGGCGCCTCGGATTTCTGGCCGAGTCCCACCCGGATCGCGTGATGCGTCTGTTGAACGACGGTGCGTTCTGCATTCAGAATCGCATGCGGATCCTGTGTACGGTGAAGCATGACGGTATCCCCGCCCGGTCGTTCACCGCGCTCAACGACGTGGTCGTGCACAGCACCGGGTATTCCCGCATGGTGCGTTTGCGCGTGGAAGTGGGTGGCAACCTGTTGCGTGAGTTTTCCGCGGACGGACTGATCGTTGCGACGCCCACCGGATCGACGGCGTACTCGCTGTCGGCCGGCGGGGCGATCGTCGAGCCAACGCTGGAAGCCATTGTCCTCACGCCGCTCAATCCGCACACCATGAGCATGCGCCCGATGGTCCTCGACGCGTCGGAGACGGTCCGCATCCAGGTGACCGATGCGCCGTCCGGGGTAATCGCAACCGTGGATGGCCAGCTGGGGATGGAGTTCGACGGCTCCAGTGAGGTGACGGTGCGGCGCGATACACGCCCGACGCGCCTCGTCGTCGGCACCGATTACGATTTCTTCGCGCTTCTGCGGGAAAAGTTGTGAGTGCCTCGTGTTGCGGCGGCTTCGTATCGAGAATCTCGCCGTGGTCGAAGACGTCACGCTGGAGCTGGGCCCCGGCTTGAACGTCCTGACCGGATCGACGGGAGCGGGGAAGTCGCTCATCGTCGGCGCGGTCAACCTTCTGCTGGGCGAGCGCGCCACCCCGGATGTCATCCGGCTGGGTGAGGACGAGGCACGCGTCGAGGCCGAGTTCGATCCGATCCAGGGCGACGACCTCGCCGCACTCGTGCATCTGATGGCCCCGCGGGAACCGGTGCGGCTCACGCGCCGTGTCGGGCGCAATGGCCGCTCCACCGCCACCGTCAATGGCCGCACGGTTCCGCTCAAAGACCTGCGAGCGGCGTGCGCGCGCCTCATCGAACCCCACGGTCAGAATGTGCAGTACCAGTTGCGCGACCCGGCGCAACACATTGAATACATCGATGCCTTCGCCGGCAACGACGCCCCGCGCGCCGCCTTCGCCGCCGAACTGGCCGCGCTGCGCGACGCGCAGTCGCTGCTCGCCCGCCACGACGCCGACGTTGCCGCCGTCGCCGAGAAGCGCGAGCTGTACGCGCATCGGATCGAAGAGATCGGTCGCGTCGCTCCGAGGGTGGGCGAGAAGGACGAACTCGAGACCCGGGCGCGTCTGTTTGCGCACGCGGAGAAGCTCTACACCGCCCTCGAGGCCACGTGTGGAGCGCTCTACGACGACGATCACTCCGCGAGTTCGCTCGCGGGGGAGTGCGCACGCCGGCTCATGCCACTGGGGTCCATCGATCCGCGCATCGCGACGATTCTTGACCGCCTCGCGCAGGTGGCCGTGCTGCTGGAAGAAGCGGCGGCACAGGCGCGCGATGTGCTCGACGGGCTCGAGTTCGAGCCGTCCGACGTCGAGCGTGTGCAGGAGCGGCTCGAAGCACTTGCGCGTCTGGAACGGCGCTACAACGCAACCATCGACTCGTTGCTCGAGCAGAAGGCGGTCTGGGAAGCGGCCATCGACGAACTCGGGGCCGGCCCCGAGCGGCGTGAGCGCCTGGCGCGTGAGGTCACGGCGGCCGCGGAGCGCGTCGCGAAGGCCGGACGCGTGCTGACGGAGTCGCGTCTGGGCGCGGCGGTGCGCATGGACCAGCTCGTCACCGACGCGCTGCAGCGGCTCTCGATGCGCGGCGCTTCTTTTCGCACCGCGATCGCATACGTCCCCGACCCGTCGAGCCCGGTGCGGGTTGGTGGGGCCGGAGTTGCCTGCGGCGAGAACGGGCTCGATACCGTGCGCATGTTCATCCGCGCCAATCCCGGAGAAGCCGAAGGCGGTCTGGACGCGATTGCGTCGACCGGCGAACTCTCCCGCGTCGCGCTGGTACTCAAGCAGCTGGCCGCGTCCGGCCTGCCCGGCAGCACGCTGATCTTCGACGAGATAGACGCGGGTGTCGGGGCGGATCTCGGCGACGCGCTGGCGGAGAATCTGCTTGCGCTGGCAAAATATCATCAGATAATCTGCATCACTCACATGCCCCAGATTGCCGCCCGGGGGCAATCCCACCTTGTCGTCCGCAAAGAGATCGATGGTGACCGGACGCGGGTTCGCGTGACCACGGCCGCCGGGGATCAGCGGACCCGGGAGATCGCCCGCATGCTGGGTGGAGACGAAGGGAGTGATCGCCGCCGCGCGCTGGCGGCCGAGTTGCTCGGAACCCCGCCCGGCGATCACCGCAAATAGTCGTGTGCGCCCGTAGCTCAGCTGGATAGAGCACTAGCCTCCGGAGCTAGGGGTCGCAGGTTCAAATCCTGCCGGGCGTACCAATTTTTTGAACCGCGGGGGATTCGTTGCTAGGCTGGTTACTCCGAATGCTGCTGGCATTCCTGGCCGTCCGGATGGTCTTTCGTGCCCTCGCACGCCGGCATCCTGCGGCGCCGGACCGGCCGTTTGACCCAACACCCCCCCCTCGCCGGGAAAAACCACGCGGCTTCGGCGGTGTCGCGAATACCGGCGTCGAGGACGCTGACTACGAAGAGCTTCCGCACGACTGAGATTCGCCCATGTTCGTCCAGCCACCTCGTCGCCGCCGTAACACCCGCCTTCGCGCGGGGCGAATGCGCACCGAGCGGGAACGGCGCGAGTACCTGATTTCCATGTATGCGACGGCCGCGGTCAAGGCATCGCTCGGGGTCGCGCTGCTGGTGGCGGGTATTGAGGCATTTCGAGCCGTCCAGACGCATGCGAGCGGGCTTTCGCTCGGCCTGCGCCTCTTCATGCCGCTCGCGTTTGGCGCGGGCGCGTCGTTTGCGATCCGCGGGGGGATGCGCACGTTCCGCGAAGCCCGTGAGATTCGCGATACCCCGCTCCTCGACGACACTGACGACCGCTGATCGGAGCGCTCCGCCGGGGCCACGCGCGGCGCTGCTAACAAACGCATTTACAGTCGGTTAAGGCATGCACATGGCATGCGAATTGCTTTAGATTCCCGGATGCTCTCCTGGGGGCGCCGGCCTTCAGGAACATTCTGAGGTTATACTTGTACCCAATTGCAATGAAGAAGCTTATCAGGCATCGAGATATCCTTTTCTCGACGCTTTCCGAGATAACAAGCCTGATTGTGGCCGGCCACGACAAGCGGATGATCTTCCGGAAAGTCCTCGAATGCTCGATTCAGGTGCTTGATGCAGAGAAGGTCTACCTCCTCGAACTGGACGGCAACCGCCTCGTGCGCTACTCGCGCGACGCGACGTCCGCCTCGGCCGAACCCAAGATCGATGTCCTCGAGGAAACCCCTGGCGTCCTCGGTTGGATGATCAAGGAAACCGAGCAGGACGGCTACCAGCCCGGTCGCGAGCTCGGCCTGGATGTGCCCACCCTGACGCACAGCCTCGGAGACGACGCAACCAACCGGGTCATCATCAGCGCGCCGCTCGTCGCCAAGACCTCGATGTACGGACTGTTGATCGCAATCCACCGTTCCGGGGCGCTGTACTCGCCCGAAGATGTGCGGCTCCTGACGCTGCTCGCCAATCAGGCGGCGATCGCCGTGGAAAACGCGCTGCTCTACCAGAAGCTCGAGCAGGAGGCGATCACAGACGGCTTGACCTCGGCGTATAATTATCGCTTCCTGATTTCGTCGCTGGAAGGCGAGATCAAGCGCGCGCGGCGGTTCAAGCAGTCGTTCTCGTTCGTGATGCTCGACGTCGACAACCTGAAGTCGTACAACGACCGGCACGGGCACCTCAGCGGCAGCCAGGTGTTGAAAGACATCGCGGGCATCATCAAGGCAAGCTGCCGCGAGATCGATTTCGTGAGCAAGTACGGCGGCGACGAGTTCGGCATCCTGCTGCCGCAGACGCGCATGAGCGGGGCGGAGAAGGTCACGCGGCGCGTCGTCGAGAGCGTCCGCGAGCACCGCTTCGACGGACAGACCCCCGGGCTCATTACGTGCAGCGCTGGCGTGTCGACCTTTCCCCGCGACGGGGAGACGCCTCAGGAGATCATCGAGGCCGCCGACAAGGCGCTCTATCAGGCCAAGCGGACGGGAAAGAACACCGTGGTCACCACCGAAGGGCTCATCGAGGAGATGGCCTGAACCGACCGCAGAACGCCGAAAGCGGCTTTCAAATCATTACTTGTCGCACGTGGCCGGGTACGTTTAGGCTCGGGGCGGCCTGTTTTCTGAAAGGACACGAAGGGGTTTATGGCACTCATCGATAAGCTTCGCGCGCGGGATGCGCGCACCGCGGTCATCGGGTTGGGTTATGTCGGGTTGCCGCTGGCGGTCGAACTGGCGCAGGCGGGTTTCCACGCGGTCGGTATCGACGTCAACGCGGAGAAGGTCGCGCTGGTCAACGCCGGCGACAGCTACATCGGGGACGTTCCGTCCGACGCGCTGAAAGCCGTTGTCACAAGCGGACACGTCACCGCCACGACGGACTTTTCGGTGCTCGCGACCTGCGACACGGTCAACATCTGTGTGCCGACGCCGCTGCGCAAGACGCGCGACCCGGACATCTCGTACATCGTCTCGGCGGTCGAAGAGATTGCGAAGTATATCCATCCCGGCACGCTGGTCGTGCTGGAGTCGACCACGTATCCGGGGACGACCGAGGAGGTCATTCTCCCGATGCTGGCCCGCGATGACTTCCGCGTGGGCGAGGAGTTCTTTCTCGCGTTCTCGCCGGAACGGGTCGATCCGGGCAATGCGCGCTTCACCACCAGGAATATTCCCAAGGTGGTGGGCGGCGTCACGCCGCGCTGCACGGAGGTTGCTTCGGCGCTCTACGCGGGCGCGCTGTCGACCATCGTACCGGTCAGTTCGGCGCGCGTCGCGGAGACGGTGAAACTCCTGGAGAATACGTTCCGCAGCGTGAACATCGGTCTCGTGAACGAAATCGCCCTGATGTGCAACAAGATGGACATCGACGTCTGGGAAGTCATCCGCGCGGCGGCGACGAAGCCTTTCGGTTTCATGCCGTTCTACCCGGGCCCCGGGCTGGGCGGGCATTGCATTCCCATCGACCCGTTCTATCTGTCGTGGAAGGCGAAGCTGGCCGGATTCGAGGCGCGCTTTATTGAACTCGCGGGGCAGATCAATGGCTCGATGCCGGAATACGTGGTGTCGCGCGTGGCGGATGCGCTCAACAGCCAGCGCAAGGCGCTCAACGGTTCCCGTGTGCTGGTGGTCGGCGTGTCCTACAAGGCAAACATCGATGACATTCGCGAGTCGCCGTCGCTGGATGTGATGCGCCTGCTCGCGCGCCAGGGCGCGGAGGTGCTCTACCACGACACGTTCGCGAATCGTCACGATCCGGAGCTGGCGCACGTGGAGGGACGCTCCGTCGACCTGTCGCCGGAAACGCTGAAGACCTGCGACTGCGCCGTCGTCATCACCGGCCACGACGGCGTGGATTACGCCGGTCTGCTGGAGAGTGTTCCGGTGGTCGTGGACACGCGCAATGTGTACGCCGGCGTCAAGTCGGATAAGATCGTTCGACTCTAGCAATTGTTCGACGGGAGCAACGGAATGGCAACCTATCTGATTACGGGCGGAGCCGGCTTCATCGGTTCCAACATCGTTGACGAGGTGCTGCGGCGCGGGCATTCCGTGCGCGTGCTGGACAACTTCGCCACCGGGCGCGAGGAGAATCTTCGCGACTCGGCGGACCGCATCGAGCTCATCCGCGGCGACGTGCGCGATGCCGCGGTCGTGGACCGCGCCGTCAAGGGCGCGGACTTCGTGCTGCACCAGGCGGCGCTGGCGTCGGTGCCGCGCTCCATCGCGGACCCGGTCGCGAACAACGAGGTCAACGTGCAGGGCACGCTGAACATTCTGGTGGCCGCGCAGAAGCATGGCGTGAAGCGCGTGGTGTACGCGTCGTCGTCGTCGGTGTACGGAGACAGCGAGGTGCTTCCCAAGGTCGAGGGTATGACGCCGAACCCGCGCTCTCCCTACGCGGTCGCCAAGCTGGCCGCCGAGTACTACTGCGGCGTGTTCGCACAGTTGCACGGCATGACCACCGTGGCACTGCGCTACTTCAACGTCTTCGGACCGCGCCAGGACCCGAACTCGCAGTACAGCGCGGTGATCCCGATTTTCGTCAAGGCGCTGATCGAGGGGAAGGCACCGACCATCCACGGCGACGGCGAGCAGTCGCGTGACTTCACGTTCATCGAAAATGTCGTCGCGGCCAACCTGCTCGCGTGCGAGGCCGACATCAGCGGTGGCCACGTGTACAACATTGCATGCGGCGGGCGCTACACGCTCAATCAGCTGTACGACGCGCTGGCGGCCCAGGTGGGATCCAGCCTCCGCCCGGTGTATGGCCAGCCGCGCGCGGGCGACGTGAAGCACTCGATGGCGGGCATCGACAAGATCCAGAAGGAACTCGGGTATCGTGTCGGCGTGTCGTTCGAAGATGGTATCGAGCGCACCGTGCGCTGGTATCAGCAGGCCGGTCTCAAGGCAATGCGGTCGTAACCGGAGGTTCGCGAACGGTGAGTACATTCTTGTCCTGGCTGAGCAAACCCGCGGGTCGCGTGATCGTCGCGATCATCGTGTTTACCTACACGAGCGCCGCGCTCGGCATTACCAGTCCGCGCGCGCAGACCCAGCCCGGCGTGAGCCAGGGGGCGAACCCGGGACCGGAGTACCGCGTGGGCCCCGGGGACCATATCTTCATGGCGATCCCGCAGCGCCAGGACCTGAACCGCGAGCTGGTTCTCAACGAAGACGGCGAGGTGACGCTGCCGCTGGTGGGGAACGTCGCCGTGCGTGGACTCACGGCGCGCGAGATGGAAGTGAAGCTCCTGCAGTCCCTGCGGGAGTACTACCCGAGCATCAAGTCCGTCGAGGTTGCGGTGACGCGCGCGGTCAGCAACGTCATCTTCGTCAGTGGCGACGTCAAGATCCCGGGCAAATACAGTTTTACCGAACCGGTCAACGTCTGGGAGGCAATTCGGGAGGCGGGCGGCCCAATGCCGACCGCGACCCTGATGTCGGTGCGTGTAATCCAGGACCGCGCCCGCGGTGGCCAGAGTTTCGTGGTCGACGTTCAGTCGGCGATCGACGGTGGCTCGGTGGAGAATCTGCCGATACTCAAGCCCGGCGACACCGTGCTCGTGCCCGCGAAGGAGGAGCTCTACACCGGTACCACGGGCGTCAACATCTTCGGCTCGGTGGTGCGTCCGGGCTCGTACCCGCTGACCTCCCGCCAGGATCTGATGAGCGCCCTCATGCTCGCCGGCGGTCCCGCGCCCGGTGCCAAGCTGAGCAAGATCCGTATCGTCCGCCCCAACGGGACCGAGAAGGCGGAGACCATCAAGATCAACCTTGACGACTTCATTTACAAGGGCGACATGCGCGACAACCCCCCGCTTCTCTCCGGGGACACCGTGCACATTGCGCAGAAGACGTTCTCCGCGCAGAACGTCAGTCTTGTCCTTGGCTTCATTACCGCCATCGGAACGATCGTGCTGCTCTACTACACGATTCAGAACGAGGTCACTGCCACGAATGGCCCGTAAGCGGCGGGCGATGCAGTAGTGAGTAGAAGTGCGTAAAGTCACCGCGCAAGATCAGGAAGCCGGCTTCCGGCTCAACATCGGCGAGTACTTCCGCGTCCTGTGGCGCAAGAAGTACTTCATGCTGATACCGCTCGCCATTGCGGTGGTTGTGTCCAACATCGGGGTGCGTTTTCTGGTGCCGGAGTACGAGTCCAGCTCGGTCATCCGCATCGGGAATCTCAACAACAACGTAAACAGCGAGGTCGACCGCTTTCTGCAGAGCGGCGGCCGGCGCTCGCGTGACGCGGAGATCGGACTGCAGCTCGAGGCCGACGTGATGGGGAGCGCGTTCCTCGACGAGTTGATCCGGCGTCTCGGCATGGACCAGGATCCCGCGCTGATCCGTCAGGCGCAGGCGCAGCGCGACGCGCTCTATCCGGGAGTGTCGGTCGACGAACTGGTCATGCGCCGCCTGCGCAACTTCCTGAAGAAGCGCATCAAGATCGACCGCGAAGGTCCGGGCATGTTCCGGATCGCGTATGCCGACGCCAACCCCGAGGCCTGCTATGTGGTGACCGAGGCCATCACCCGGCTCTACATCGACCTCCAGCGCCGCCAGTCGTTGCAGGGCCTGCAGGATGTCAGCGAGTTCAGCGAGGAACAGCTCGCCGTGTACAAGGAGCGGCTCGACCGCTCCGAGCGCGAACTGGCGGGCTTTCAGGAGCGGATGGCCGCGCAATCGACTTCGGCCAATCCAGTAAACCAGGGCAACGTCGCGGTGGCGGAGCGGCTCCGCAACGACCTGGACCTCACCATCCGCGGTGCGGAGTCGACACTGGAGCGAATCCGCACGCCGATGACAAACCAGCTCAAGGGGGTGCCAAGCGGGGATCGCATCTTCTCGGACGCCGAGCTGCGCAAGCTCCTTTCTGACCTCACGAGCCGCCGGCAGTCCGAGATCCTGGGCGAACTGTCCGGTCCGGCGACGGGGACCGGGCCAAACGACACCGAGGGCCTCGCCGGCACCCAGCAGAGCATTCAGCGGCGCCTGGGTGTGCTGGTTTCAGATCGTTTTCCGGACATCTCGATCGACTACCGCCCGCTGATGGTCGAGTACTTCTACCAGCAGGCGGAGATCGAGGCGCTGCGCCAGAAGCGCGGCACGCTGGAAAACTACATCCGCGCGTTCCGCAGCCAGGTGGCACTCGCGCCCCAGATGGACACCGAGCTCGCCCGCCTGCGGCAGGAAGTCGAAAACAACCGCTCGGTGTACAACACCTTCAAGAGCGCGCAGCAGTCCACCCAGATCAGCGAGGCAGCCCAGAATACCGACCTCGGCGCCACGGTGTTCCTGATCGAGGCCGCCAGCAAGCCGCTGGCCCCGGTCCGCCCCGACAAGGTCCGCATCCTGATCATGGCGTTCATGCTGGGACTTACCGTCGGCGCCGGCGGTTTGTTGCTCACCGAGTTCACCGACTCGTCTTACCGGTCCGTGGAGGATGTCGAAAAGACGCTCGGCCTGAAGGTGCTGGGAACGATCCCGCGCTTCGAGAAGACGCGCTGGTTCCACGACTCCACGCGCAAGCGCGTGATCATCTGGTCTCTGACGATCGTCATGCTCCTGACCCTGTGTATCGCGGCGTTCTACTTCTACGGCAAGTCGACACGCGAACAGCTGATCGACCTCGATTTGAGCCACCCCACTTCCACCACCGGACCCGGGCAGTGACGCAATGAGCACAGCGAAGAATCAAACCATTTTTGACGTCTACGACGGCGAGTCCCCGGTCGCGACGGAACTGCGCCGTCTCTACCACAACGCCAAGCGCGACGATGAAGGCCGGCACTACAAGTCTTTCCTGGTCACGAGCTCCAATCGCGGCGAGGGCAAGAGCACGATTTCGTCATGGCTGTCGCTCACCATCGCGCAGTTTCCGACCAAGAAGGTGCTGCACGTCGACGCCGACCTGCGCCGCCCACGCGCGCACTCGATATTCGGGCTGCAGAACGCGGTGGGTTTGAAGGACTGTCTGGCGAGTAACGTGGATCCGATGGACGTGGTCAAGAAGACGTCCATCCCCAATCTCTCCGTGATTACCGCCGGCGAACGCATCGCGCAGCCGGGGAAGCTCTTCGAATCCGAGCACCTCAAGGAAGTCCTCAACAAGCTCGAGTTCTACTACGACATCGTCATTGTCGACAGCGCACCGGTGCTCGCGGTCAGCGACACGCTGTTTCTGTGCTCCGAGATCGAGGCGGTCATGCTGGTTCTGCTGGCCGGGGTAACGCCGCGGGAAGTGGTGCAGCGGACCAAGAACGTTCTCGACGACTCCCGCGCCAATCTGGTTGGCGTGGTGCTCAACAACGCCACCCAGGTGCTGCCTTACTACTACGATTACAAGTACTACGGGTACCACCAGGAAACCAGGTAGCTCCGGTCGTTCGATGCGGGTTCTCGTCATCACCGGGTTGTTCCCCAACCGCGCCGAGCCGGTGTGGGGCGTGCATGTGTTCAACAATGTGCGCGCGTTGTCGGCACTGTGCGAGGTGCGCGTGATCGCGCCGGTGGCCCACATTCCCGGGCTGGGCCTGCGCCGCGGCCGCGACACCGCGGTTCCGGAGCGCGACACCATTGCCGGCATTCCGGTGGTGTATCCGCGCTGGCCGGCCATTCCGCTGCTGGCGCGCCCACTGCACCCGCGGTTGCTGGCGGCGGCGCTTGCGCCGGCGGCGCGCACGATCATCGACGAACACGGCGCCGACGTGATCCTGTCGTACTTCGCGTACCCCTATGGCGTCGCGGCGCTCGCAACGGCCCGCCACCACCGCCTGCCTGCGGTGGTGAGTTGCCGGGGCAGCGACATCAACCGCATGGCCCGGGCGGGAATGCAACGCCGGCGAATCGCCGCGGCGCTCTGCGCGTCGTCGCGTGTGATCGCGGTCAGCCGTGCACTCGCGGAGCAAATCGAGGCACTGGGCGTGAACCCCGCGCGGTTGCATGTGGTACCCAACGGAATCGATACGCAACGCTTTGCGCCCGCGGACCGTGGCGCGGCGCGGCGCGAACTCGGACGCGACGAGAACCGCACGCTGGTGGCGTGCGTGAGCCGCCTCAGCCCCGAGAAGGGGATCGACGTCCTGCTGGGCGCGTGGCCGTTGCTTGCCCGCACCGATATCGACCTGGTGCTGCTCGGCGACGGTCCGGAGCGCCGGCGCCTCGAGGCACTGGCCGCGTCGCTGGGAATTTCGGAACGCGTGCACTTTGCGGGTGCCACCCCCCACGCCGTGATCCCGCGCTGGCTCGCGGCGTCGGACGTGGCGGTGCTCCCGAGCCGGATGGAGGGCTATCCCAACGCCGTGGTCGAGGCGCTCGCGTGTGGCCGCCCCGTGGTGGCGAGCCGGGTGGGGGGGGTGCCGGAGATCATCGGTGGCGATGAACTTGGCGTGCTGGTTCCGCCCGGCGATGCCGCCGAACTGGCGGCGGGCCTGAATGCGGCGCTGGCGCGCTCGTGGACGGCCGAGACGCTGTCCGCGGCGGTTTCCGGGCGGAGGTGGAGCGCGGTGGCGAGCGAGACGCTGGCCGTGCTCGAAGGAGCGCTGGCCGCGTGATGACCGTCGCGCACATCGTCCAGGACCTCGACGTCGG
>DASUGO010000169.1:0-23619 GCA_036273975.1 Candidatus Krumholzibacteriia bacterium | reverse complement strand
CTTGCGCACCGGGGTCGTCGACGGGCGCGCGTCCCCGATCATCGTCCGGTTGACCTCCTGCGCATAGTTGGTCTCGAGGTCGGAGTCCGGGTAGAGCTTCACCGCGATCTTCTCGGACAGCCAGTCGGCAAACGACTCATTCAGCCACAGGTCGTCCCACCACGCCATCGTGACGTAGTCGCCAAACCACATGTGCGCAATCTCGTGTGCGGTGACATAGCCCAGTGTGCGCAGGCGGCTGGTGCTGGTCGATTGCGGGTCGACGAGCAGGAGCCCGTCCCGATACGTGATGGCGCCCGGGTTCTCCATCGCGCCGGGCCAGAACTCGGGCACCGCAATCAGGTCGAGCTTGTCGTAGGGATACGGAATGCCGAAATACTCCTCGAGCGCCGCGACGATCTCAGGCGTGATCGACGCCGCGTACTTGCCGAGTTTCTTCTGGCCCTTCGTCATGTAGACGCGCCCCGGCATTTTCATCCCGGTAATGGGCACACTCTCCAACGGCCCGGCGGCAAGCGCTATCAGATATGACGACGTGGGCGGCAGCTTCTTGAAAGTGAGCGTCTTCGTGTCGGCACCGCGAACTTCTTTTTCCACCGGCGTGTTGCTCACGGCTTCCTGTTGCAACGGGATGGTCACGGTGAGCTGATACGGAATCTTGTAAATGGGCTCGTCCCAGCACGGAAACGCCTTGCGCGCGTCCATGGCCTCCATCTGTGTGAACAGGTAGCCCTGCCCCTCGTGGACGACGCGGTACAAACCCACCGCGCGCGTGTTGTATGGTTTGGAGAATCGGATGGCGAGCGTGTACTGACCCGGCGCGAGTTCGGCCGCGCAGGTTGCACGCTGTGTGCCCCGGTCACCCCCGGTAGCAATTTCAAGTGCGACCTTGCCCTTCGCGCCGGTCAGGTTGACTTCATCCAGGGTCATTTCTTCGGCATGGAAAAGGAATTCGCGCGTCGCGTGCGCAACCGTCAACTCGACTCTGACCGATCCGGTATAGCTCTCCTGATTGGCGTCGAGGTCGAGCACGATGCTCTCGGAGGTGGGTGACACGTTGGGATCGAGCCGTGGCTCGTTGGGCTCGCCCCGGGGCTCATCGGCGCGAACCGCGCCCGCCCCGACCAGAACCACAAGCAGCACACCCAGCCATGCCGAAAACGGCCGTACCTTGGAACGCATCAGAGTTCCTCCGATCAACGGGCAAGTATTTCGTGACGGGAAGTCGAGAATCCTAACACATCCGGATGCGTACGGCATCCCCCCGGCCGGGGTTGCAGTCAACGGCCCTTGAGTGCGCGGGCAATCCAGACCGTCCGATGCACGGACGTCACCAGCGTGCCGGCGGCGACCACGACGACCACTCCACCCACCACGGTCCCCTCGGGCCGGCCCAGCGCCGCCGAGAGGGTCGGGTCCAGAATCGAACCGAGCCCCAGCAGGATCATCCGCTCCGCCCGCTGCATGAAGCCCACCTTGCACAGCACGCCGACGCTCTCCCCGCGGGCCCGGGTGTAGCTGACCAGCAGCGAACCACCGAGTGCAACCACCACCGCCATCGCCATCCAGCCGCCGGCGAAGTAATAGGCCAGCCCGGCGAAGGCGAAGAACTCGGTGTAGCGGTCCAGCGTCGAGTCGAGAAACGCGCCCCGGGCATCGGCGACGTTGGTCGCGCGCGCCACCTCCCCGTCCATGACATCTCCGATACCGCTGACAAAGATCAGCGCGCCGGCAATCGGGTGGTGGCCGGTTGCGTAGGCAAGCATGCTCCCCACGCCGCACGCGACGGCAAACATATTATAGAAGAGCGGTGTCAGACCGATCGTCACGGAAGCGCGCGTCACCGGACGGATGAGCCAGTAGAACCAGTTTCGAACCCAGAACCCCATGAAGAACGAGCCACCGCGGCCGGTCCGGTCCGCGCCGCCGCGCGCACCCGCCGTGCCGGCATAGATACCCATCATCACGAGCGCAAAGCCAACCACGCCCGCGAGCGAGATGATCTCTGGCCTCACGCGTCACCCCGCTCATTTGCCGCAGCCGATGCACGGCGGGCGAGTTCGGTAGAGCGCATGGCACGCATCACGCGAATCGCCTTGGGCCACAGAAATATGATCGGAAAACGGCGCTCCGACTTGGTGAGCTCGATGCGCACCCCCGATCGCCGCTCGACCTTGCGCACGATATAGTCGAGCCAGTCGTCGAATGTGAGCATGTACTTGAACCACCGCAACGTCGCACGCGTCTTCGAGCGGCGAAAGAAATGGCGGACACGCCAGCGCTCGCGCCGTGACGGCTTCCGAACCAGCCGGAAACGGTCGTCCTCCTGCGCGAGGTCACCCTCGCGCACCGCCTCCTGGAGCACGCGACCGTAGGCAAGCCGGAAGAAGCTGGTCTGCGCGTTGTAGACCTCCGCGACACGCGAACGCGCCTCAGGCCGGATTTCCCCCGCGTAGGAAACCTCCATCATCCGCTGGCAATACTCGATCACATTGAAGGTCTCGCCCAGAAACTGCGGCACCCAGTCGAGGGTCAGGTAGCGCGCGGCTTCGATCCGCCGTTCCATCGCCACATGGTCCTTTTCGGTGCGCGCGTACACAATGTGAACCCGTTGCGAGAGACGGCCGCGGAAGAAGTGATCCTTCGCGTCGGGCGACAGACCGTGCGCGAGGTCGCCCTCGGAGACAATGAAACACTTGGCGCCTGCGCGCAGGCCGCCGGGGTCGTTGAGATAGATGATGTTGGGGGGCAGCGCCCGATTGAGCGCGGCCATGATGCCGCTGTGCCGTGATGTCGGCAGACGCGAACCGATGGCCTCGTAGAAGCGCAGGTAGTTTTCCACCACGACAAACAGGTCGGCGGCGCTACCCTCGCCGGGTGTCGTTCCCAGCAGGCGCGAACCAAAGAACACCACGCCGACGAGATTGCGGCCACAGGCATCGCGCAGCAGGTCAACCACGTCGCGCACCTCCGGCGGGACCTGGTCGGGCGCGCCTTCGCTCGCGCGCGGAAACGGCCGCAACACCGTGCGCGCATCGCGGACGGGCCGCGGCGATTCGTTCATCGTGAAACCGCCGATTCCGCCGGAGTCGCTTCGCGAACGGCGCTGGTGTGGGTGCGACGCATCTCGGCCAGCTTATCACACATCGCGGTTTCGAGACGGTCGATGAATTCGGAATGGTCTTCTCTTTCCCGGCCGTCGTACTCGAACGGACCCACCGCCTCCGCGCGACAGCGCACCTGCGAGATCGTCCGCACGAAGTCGGGGATCCGCCCGCTCTTCCACAGTCCATCCACCACCAGCACGTAGACCTTCCACGGACGCGCGGACAGAAACGCCTCCAACCCCGCGCGCTTCCACGGGCGGATCTCGCCGTCGCGGGTGCGATGGCCCTCCGGGTAAATGATGACGGGGTGCTCGGCCGCACGCACCAGTCTGGTGAGACGGTTGAGTTCCTCGCGTCCGGTCCGGCCGGGGTAGACCGGGATATGTCCGTAGAGCCGCATCATGTGCGAGATCAGCGGAATCCCCTTCCAGTACCGGTGGTGCGCAACCATCGTGGGATAGCCGTCGGGAACGCACATATACGCGACCGGGATGTCCACGATCGACTGGTGGTTGCTGATCAGCAGAATTCCGGGCTCGCACGGCACCCGGAGCCCGACGTCAAAGCGGGCGCCGGCAACCCGCAGCAGGATCACGGTGGCGCCCTTGAGGACGTGGACCCAGAATCGCAGCATCGACTCGCGGTGCCGGGGCGCGATGGCCGACACGAGGCTGACCGTCAACCACATCAGCGGCTCGCCCAGAATGTAGACCAGCCCAACAACCAGAAGTATCACGATACCAATGCATTGCCGAACAAACATCATGTGCTTTCGAAAGCTCCTTACCAGTCCACGCGTGGCTCCCGCGGTGTCTCTAAATGGCTTGACGCACCGGGGGCAATGGGGCACATTATCTTACCACGCTTTGAGGAGGAGACAATTAGTATGAAATCCAGACCGTTGCGGGACGGAATGCCGGGGTCTATCCGGACGTCCGAACCCGTGCCCGAGGCCGCCGATCACAAGCAGAAGCCGGCCCCGGCTCCCGAACCGCCCGCGCTGTCGTCGGCCAACGACCTCGACTACAGCAATTTCTTCTGGGGTTCCGGCAAGGATCCCTTCGACATTCTGGGTCCCTTCGACGACTGGTTCGACGAAGCGCGGCCGGCCGGCTATTACCTCTTCGGACAGCCGATGAGCAGTGCCCCGCGCACGCGCATCGACGTCGTTGAGCAGTTGCACAAGGGCCGGCTCTCCGGTCTGGTCAACCTGGCATCGTACAACTATCTTGGCCTGTCGTACCGGCAGGACGTAATCGACGCGTCCATCGAAGCCATCCGTCGCTTCGGCACCGGGTCTTCGGGATCCCCGATTCTCTCCGGTACCACCGAGATGCACGAGGAACTGGGCCGGCGCGTCGCCGAGTTCAAGGACAAGGAGCAGTGCCTCCTCTTCCCGTCCGGGTACAGCGCGAACCTCGGCGTGATCGCCGGGATCATGCGCTCGGGCGACCTCGTCGTTACCGACCAGTATGCACACGCGAGCATCGTGGACGGAATCATTCTCTCCAAGGCGCAGGTGCGCTACTTCCGTCACAACAATGCGGCCGATCTGGACCGCAAGCTCAAGGACTTCAACGGCCGCAAGCTGGTCATCGTCGAGGGCGTCTATTCGATGGACGGCGACCTCGCCAACCTCCCCGAGATCGTGGAAGTGGCCCAGCGCAACGGCGCGCGCATCATGATCGACGAAGCGCACTCCGCGTTCCTGTTCGGCAAGAACGGCCGCGGTGTGGCGGAGCACTTCGGTCTCGACGAGGAAATCGACATCCACCTTGGCACCTTCTCGAAGAGCCTCGGCGGGCAGGGCGGCTACGTGGCCGGCTCGCGCAAGCTGATCCGCTATCTCAAGGGATTCGGGCGTTCCCACGTGTTCTCGTGCGCGCTCGCGCCGGGCGTGGTGGGCGGACTGCTGAAAGCCTGCGAGATCGCTGGCAACGAGCCCGAACTGCGCGACCAGCTGTGGGATAACACCGCGTTCCTTCAGCAGCAGTTGCGCGACCGCGGGGTCGACATCGGGGATTCGCAGTCTCAGGTGATTCCGATCATGATCCGTGACGACGACCGCGTCTTCAAGGTCGCCGAGGACATGATCCACAATGGCGTCTATCTCAATCCGGTCCGGTACCCCGCCGTCGGCAAGCACCGCTCGCGCCTGCGGATATCGGTGACAGCGTCCCATACGCACGAGGAACTCCGCGAGGCCGCGGACATCATCGCGCGCGTCCTCGACAAGCACGGGTTCCTATGCCGTTGACACGTTACGAGTTCAAGAACGCGGTCAGTGCCTTCTTCGAAATGTCCCGCGACGCGGCCAAGCGCGCACTTCCCGCCCATCTCGAGGCGATGGAGGTCAAACACAGCCTGGGCGTCTTCGCCGTGACTGCCTTCGACTTCACCGGCAGCGAGGTCGGTAACTACGAGGAACTGGTCCTCGCGGTTATCACGCCGCCCGTGCTCGGCGTGGGCGGCGAGTTCCCCCGCTCGGCCTTCTACCCGTTCGTGGTCGGCACCAGCACCGAGGCGTCGCGCGAGCACGCCATCGAGCGCTGGCATCTCCCCCACTACATGGCGGACATCCGCGTGGAGTTCGAGGAGAAGGATGGGCACATGAACGTGCACGCGCACGAAAAGGGCCGCCCGATTCTCGACCTCAAGGTGAGCGCGCACAAGTGGACCCGGGTGAACCACCTCTACCAGGCGTTCACCGTGGATTCGCCGCGCCGCTTCAAGGCCGACATTCACATGGAGGGCGGATTCACCGAGCACGAGGAAGAAACCGGCGAGATCGTCATCCACCCGCACCCCATGTGCGAGGCCGTACTCAACGCCGACGTCGCGTCCTACCCGTTCCGCGAGCTCTGGATGAGAGACGGAGTCCAGACGTTCGAGGAACTCCAGACCATTTAACCCCGCGGTCCCGCCGTTCCCATGTCCCGGAGCGGATCCTTTGTTGTCATCGTCAACCCCGCCGCCGGCCGTGGCCGGCGGCGCGGTCGCGTACGCGAGTACGTCGACATGCTCCGTCGTCACCTGGGCCCGTTCGAACCGGCGGTTACCGCGCGTGCTGGTGACGAGGCCGGCATGGTCGACCGCGCGCTCGCGGAGGGTATCGAGTGCATCGTCGCGGTGGGCGGCGACGGCACGTGGGGAGCAGCCGCGGACCGCATCGTTTCGAGCGGGCGGCGCGACGTGGCGCTGGGCCTGCTTCCCACCGGCACCGGCAACGACTTCGGCAAGTCGCTCGGGATCCGCCACGAGAACGCCGACGCGGTGGCTCGCGCCATCGCCGAGCGCACCACCACGCTGGTCGACGTCGGCCGCGCCGGCGGCAAGCACTTCCTCAACGTCGTCGGGCTCGGGTTCGATATCGCCGTCATCGAGGATGCTGAGCGCACCCCCGTGTTGCGCGGCGACCTTCTCTACCGCTTCTGCGCACTTCGCCAGCTTTTCCGCTTTCCCGGCCGCGATGTCGAGATCGAAGCGACGGGGCAACCGCCGTTGAGCCTGCGGATCCTGATGCTCACGGTAAGCAACGGAAACTACTTTGGCGGTTCGTTCCACATCGCCCCGCGCGCCAGCCTCACCGATGGCCGCCTGGACGCGGTTGCAATCCGCGACGCCGGACCGTTCACGCGCGCGCGCCTCTTCTCACAGGTCTCCAAAGGCGTCCACGAGATGCTGCCGGAGGTCGCGTGCATCGCGGCGCCGGCGTTCACGATCCGCTTCGACGGCACCCTGCGCTATGAAATGGACGGCGAGGTCTACGCCACCACACGAGCACTGGACGTGTCCAGCGTCCCCGGCGCCCTGCGCATCTGCACGCCCGCAACGCGGAATGGTGATGCATGAGGGCAGTCGTCTTTGACGGCGCCATCCCGCGCTACCTGCTCACGCGTGCGCTCGGCCTGGCGACACCGCGGGCGCTCACGGGCGCGCTGCGCTGCACACGGATGCGCGACGTGGCACCACCGGCGCTGCCAAATGACGCCTGGGTACGCGTTCGCACCCGTCTCGGCGGTATCTGCGGCAGCGACCTCAACCTGGTCACGTTGCACGTGTCACCTTCCACCTCGCCGTTCTCTTCGTTTCCGTTCGTAATAGGACACGAGAATGTCGGCGTGGTCACCGAGGTGGGCGCGCGCGTAACCCGCGTCGCGGTGGGCGCGCGCGTGGTCGCCAATCCCCTGCTGCCGTGCGCGGTGCGCGGCATCGATCCGCCCTGTGAGGAGTGCGCCGCGGGCTACCCGTCGCGCTGTCAGCATTTCACCGATGGCGTGATCGCGCCCGGCATGCTGCTGGGCACCACACGCGGCCTGGGCGGAAGCTGGGGCGACGAGTTCGTCGCGCACGAAAGCCAGCTGCACCTCGTCGCGGACGGCGTCGATGATCGCACCGCGCTGCTCGCGGAGCCACTCGCATGCGTTGTGTCCCCCCTCCTGGACCATCCGCCGGCCGAGGGCACCCGGGTACTCGTCATCGGCGCGGGAACCATGGGACTGCTGGCGACCGCAGCGCTCAAGAACATGCTGCGAACCGACGTGACGGTGCTCGCGCGCCACCGCTTCCAGGGTGAACACGCCGAGCGTCTCGGCGCCGACCGGGTCGTGTACGCACGCGATGGCTACGTCGACCAGCTCTCGCGGATCACGCAGGGACGATTGCTGCAGCCGATACTCGGGCCGAAGATCCACGTCGGCGGCTTCGACACGAGCATGGTGTGTGTTGGCAGCAACGCGGCGATGCACGACGCCTTGCGCTTCACGCGCGCGGGCGGCAGCGTCACACTGCTGGGCAACGTTGCCATGCTCAAGCGCGTCGACTGGACGCCGGTGTGGCTGAAGGAACTTTCGTTGCGGGGCAGCCTGTGCTACAACGCACCAGTTTTCCGGGGCGAGCGCACCGACGCGTTTTCCACGGCGATCGAACTGCTCACATCTCCCCTCGGCGCCCGCCTGATGCCACTTGTGACCCACGTCCGCCCGTTGCGCGAATATGCCGCCGCGCTGCAGACCGCAATGGGCCGTTCCGGCAATCGGGCGGTCAAAGTGGCGCTCGCGCCCGCCCTTTGAACGCCCCGGGTTCCAGGTGATTGCCTGCGCCGCGCCCGCTGTGGTATAGATTGATGGCACTCGTTTCCCGGGAAGCGCATTCGTGTTCTGCATCCGCAGCCTTGCCGCGCTTCAATATCGATAATTTTCCCAAAGAGGAGTACTCAATGAACTCGATCCGAGCGCTGGGTCTCGCTCTGGTCATTTTCTCCCTCGCGGCGACGAGCGTCGCCGCCCCGGAGACACACCAGTCGACATCCTCCAGCAAGATCATCTACGACATGACCACCCCATGGCCGTTCCGCCACGTGAAGGCGGGCGACACCGACGGCGACGGTATCCTGGACAACAAGGACATGTGTCCCGGCACGCCCGCGGGTGCCACCGTCGACGCGAATGGCTGTCCGGTGGATTCTGACGGCGACGGCGTCCCCGACGGCGTCGACCGTTGCGAGAACACAACGCGCGGCGCAATGGTGGACCGCCATGGCTGCCCCATGGACTCGGACAAGGACGGTGTTCCGGATGGCATCGACCGCTGCGAAAAAACACCACACGGAGCGACGGTTGACGCGACTGGCTGCCCGTCGGATTCCGACGGCGATGGCGTCGCCGACGGTATCGACCAGTGCCCGGGCACAAACGTGGAATGGGCCGTCGACAAGAAGGGCTGTCCCATTCCGGTGAACGAAGTGGCCCAGCAGTTCCTCGACGAGAAGGCGGTGGCACTCAACATCCAGTTCGAGTCCGGCAAGGCCGACCTTCTGGCCGTCTCGGAAGCGGACTTGCAGCGCGTGGGTGAAGCGCTGAGTGACTGGCCGGAGGCCAAGGTCGAAGTTGGTGGACACACCGACGCGCAGGGCTCGGCCAAGTTCAACGAAACGCTTTCCAAAAATCGCGCCGAGTCGGTCAAGACCTGGCTGACTTCACACTACCCGAAGATCAACCCCGACAACCTGTCGACCAAGGGGTATGGAGAATCGGAACCGATCGCGTCCAACGACACGGCCGAAGGCATGGCGCAGAACCGCCGCGTGACCTTCACGCTCATGAACGCAAAGGAACTCGGCAAGTCCGTAGAGACGCGTCGCTACAAAAAGCGCAGCGAATAGCCCCCCGGCATTCGCGACAGGCATGCAGACGGGGCGGGACGCACAAGCGCCCCGCCCCGTCTCTTTTCCCCGCGGCCACTCTCGCCTGGTCTATTCCGGTCTCCACAACACCGACACGCGCACGAGTTCAACGTCTGCCCTGCGCGGCCGAACGGTACGGGTGGTCAGTTCGGCGCCGTCCGCGCCGGCCGTCGCCTCGATCTCCCGCACCTCCGTCTCCAGTTCGCGCGCGAGATCGTCGTACTGCCTGCGCAATGCGTCCACATTGTCCTGCGCGTGGTCGACATCACGCTGCTGCTTGCCCGCGCGCTCGAAACCGCGCGCGGTCGTGGTGGCACGACCCAGCGTCGCCTGTGACACCGCCCTGCGTCCCAGAAACGCCGTGAGCAGCGTGGCGCCCAGCGAGACCGCGGTCTGGGTACGCTGGCTCGCCACCTGATCCTTCTCGCGCGCCAGCGTTGACTCGGCCCGCCGGATACGATCCTGCAGTGTCGCCAGGCGCGCGCCATACCTGGCCCGCAGCTGGTCGGCGCGTGCATCGCGATCTGCGCGCACGGCGTCGGCGATGCGCACGCGGAAATCACGTTCGCTCTCGCCGGGCTTCGAAACCAGACGGAGGCGTTTCGCCTCGAACAGCGTGATGCCGCCCCCCCGATAGAT
Source organism: Candidatus Krumholzibacteriia bacterium (assembly GCA_036273975.1). Lineage (GTDB taxonomy): Bacteria > Krumholzibacteriota > Krumholzibacteriia > WVZY01 > JAKEHA01 > JAKEHA01. The sequence continues at coordinate 13,689 of DASUGO010000169.1, read as the reverse complement.
GGAGTCGACCAGCGACTTTCCCCACGCGGCCGCGGCGCCCTTTCGCCCGGCGGCGGCCGGAAGATCCGCAAAACCCACACCCGGCGCCGGCTCGACGCCCGCCGCGGGCGGCTTTTCACGCTCCCTCCCGACCGACCAGTCCGGCCCGGCCATTCCCCCGCCGAGCGGAGTTTCGAGCAGCACCACCTTCGCGTGGGTGCTGCCATCCGGCAGCGCCACGTGCACACGCGCCTCTCCCAGCGCAAAGGGCGCGTAAGTGGCACCCGGGGCAGCGGCTTCAAACAGTTGCGGAAGTTCGGTCGGCAACACCGGACGTGCCGCGGCCGCCGGCTGCATGCTGACACCTCCCGCTGGCAGCGCGGAAGCAGCCGGGGCCAGTGTCGGCGCGAGCGCCTCATTCCGCGGAAGCATGCGCAGCTGCGCACGCGTGAGCGGACCCGCAAGGTAGGACATGACCCAGCGCGTTTGAAAGACCACCGGGTGATCGTCGTGCACGTTGTGCATCAGGAAGGTCCGGGGCTCCAGCGAGCCAATCGTTTTCGCGAGCGCCCCCGCGTCGATGCCACCGGCCGCGTCGGCCAGCCCGTCGGCCAGGCGCTGCTTGTCGCGTTCCGTCTGCAAGCGGCCGATGAACCACGTGCCGGCGTTCGACAACGCCTTGTAGTCCAGATCGACCGGGTTCTGCGTGGCGAGCACCACCCCGACGCCAAATGCGCGCGCCTGCTTCATCAGCGTCAGCAGCGGCTTCTTCGAGGGCGGATTCTCGACCGGCGGCAGGAATCCGTAGATCTCGTCCATGTATACCAGCGCCCGTAACGACGACATACCCGGGCGGGTACGCATCCACGCGACCACCTCGTTGAGCAGCAGAGACACGAAGAACATCCGCTGCGCATCGTCGAGGTGCGCGATGGAGAAGATCGCCACCCGCGGCTTCCCCGATTCGGAATAGAGCATGCGGTCGATGTCGAGCGGCGCGCCGGCCAGCCACGGCTGGAATGCCGGCGACGCCAGCAGGTTGTTGAGCAACATCGCCAGTTCGAAGCGGTCCTTCGCTGGGAATATCGACTCGAGTTCCATCACGCCCACGCGCGTAAACGGCGGCGACTGCACGGCGAGCACCAGCCCGGCGAGGTCGAGGGTGCGGCCCTGCGCCCACGCATTCTGCAGGATCGTCGTCAGGAGAATATGTTCGCGGCTGCGCACCGGATCGGCATCGACACCGAGCAGTGCGAGCAGACTTGTCACGATACCGCTCGCGCGCTCGGCAATCATCTCCACGTCCTCGGCACCCGCGCGCGGCGCCTCCAGCGACGTCACCACCGACACCGGCGTGGCCGCATCGCTGCCGGGGGTGTAGAGCGCAAACTCCGCGGCGTCGCGCAGCCGGCGGATGCGTTCGGCGTCCTGACCCCACTCCGCGAGCCCCTTGCTCCATCGTGCCGCCTCGCGCGCCGCCAGTTCATCGGGCGTGATCCCCTGCTGCCGGGCGGCATCCGCATTGATCCACGGCCGGAATGCCCCCGGCGCCAGGTCAGGAAACGTCAGCATGAGGTCCGCGAGGTCGCCCTTCGGGTCGATGACGATAGCGGGTACACCGTCGATGGCAGCTTCCTCCAGCAGCGCGATGCACAGACCGGTCTTGCCGCTCCCCGTCATCCCGACGCAGACCGCATGCGTGGTCAGATCGCGGGAGTCGTAGAGAAGCGGAGTGGGCGTGGCGGCGCCCCGGTCGTCGATCTCGCGTCCCAGGTAAAAGACGCCCAGTTTCTCGTAGGAGGTATCCATGGTTTCCGGAGCATACCGAAATGGTTGCGTCCCGGCAACCGCGCCGAGGAATGATGCCTTCGCATCATTGCAATCATCACCCTGCGGAGTGACGATACATATACGCCGCACAAACCAGGAGGCGACATGATGATGCTCACCCGTGTCCGCACACCTGCAGTACGCGCGGGGCTGTTTTTCGGGTTGTTCTGCGCGTTCATCCTGGCGGTCGGAAGTTGCGGGGACGACAACCCGGCCGCACCGACGGATCCTGCCCCGACTGATCTGGGCGCGATGCCCGCTGTGCCCAAACCATCCAGCCTCACGAGCGAGGCTCAGTCCGAAACGGTCACGGTTGTGAAACCGCTGAAGGTGGCCTTTGCGCCCCGGGTTTACGACGCCCGTTCCAACTGGCAATTGCGCAAACAGAGCTGCACGGAGGAGTTCTTCATCGAAGACTGCGGAGGATGGTCCGCCACCGACTATCCAGACGTGTGGCTGAGTTCCCTGCCCGAACAGTCCGGCCATCGGCCCGGACCGTTCAAGGTGCAGCTTCAGGCCGAAAATGGCGAATTGATCCAGCCTGGAGACTTCAGCTATCGCAAGAACAGCCTCAACCACCGGCGCTGCGGCTTCCTGGACTGCTGCCTGTGCTGGTACAACGCCATATGGTCGGCGCCGATGCCCGGACTGAGCGGACGCCCGTATCTGTGTCGTGATCGCTACTGGGAACTCGCCGGCAAGAGCCAGATCCTGCCGCAGGGGTTCGGCCAGGAGATCACCACAAAAATCGTGCAGGGAGTGGAAAAGACCGAGTGCGATGAGTGGGCCATCAGCGTGAGCGTCGAAGGTGAGGTCCAGAACGGATATGGCAGCCTCAAGACGGCGGTGGAGGCGAGCTACTCGAAGAGCGTGACCAAGACCGTATTCGAGGAGACGTCGGTCGAGACAAAGTACACGCCGGAACGTGTGCCCGACGGGAAGCAGGCTGTGTATCAGGTCTGGATCCTGGTGGACCGCTACACGATCACCGACAAGAACGGCAGGCCATTCGCGGATCCGAATTACAGGTTCGGGGCGTGCAAGCGGGTGCACATACAGGGCGTGTGGGAGGCGCACGCCGTCACGTACTTCCCCGCAACGTCAGTGGCCGATGAGCAGGCGGCCAACTAGGTGAGCCGCCGCGCGATGATCCGCTCCAGCTGGTCGGCAACGGCCGGCCATGCGTAGCCGGGTATCCGCCGGAGCGCGTTTGTTCTGAGTGCGAGGGACTTGTGGGGGGCATCACGCAGCCCTCGCAGGCTTCGCGCCAGAACCCATGGGTGGCGCACACGCGCCACCCATGCGGTTTCGCCGGGCAAGGCGATGTCGGTGCTCCCCGAACGCGTGCATACGACCGGCGTGCCGCAGGCCATCGCTTCCGCCACCGTGTTCGCCCAGCCCGCGCGGCGTTCCGCGCTTACAAATGCATGACTCCCGCGATAGAGGGCAGCGAGTTCGTCCTGGGACGGGTTCACGTGAAATTCAAGTGGCACCCGGGTCTTGATTTCATCACGCGGATCCCGTTCATTGCCCACACCCACGTGATCGAATAACACCAGACGCACGTCGCCGTGGTCTCGCGCCACGCGTTCCACCGCCCGAATCGCGAGTTCCGCCCCCTTGCGCCGGCGTGACGTGCGCCCGAATACCATCACCCGAAACTCATCGCCCGGCGGTGGATACGTCCCGCCCGGACGGAACGTCTCCAGGTCGACACCGCCGATGGCCTTCTCGGCATCGACACCGTAGCGGCGGCGCAACCGCCGGTGGAGCCCGGTGGAATTGACCGCGATCACCCAGTCGCGTCGGCGGGCGATGGCCCGCTCGCCCGGAATCCCCTCGAGCGCGAAGTAGAACAGTTTGATGCCCGCGTGCGCGTTCTCGAACGCGCCGAGCTGGGGTGGATTGTTGCAGATCAGAACCTCATGCCGGTGTTCCGGTAGTGCGGACAACGGGCGCGTCTCCCCGGCGAACGGCAGCCACCCGGGCGGCTCGCCCGTTGGGTGGTAGATCACAAAGCCATGGCCACGACGGACGAACTCATTCCCCAGCGCGATGAAGCGCCGCACACCTCCGAACACTCCGACCCCCGGGAGCAGCACCGCGACATCGAAACGCGTGCCGCACATCGCCGTCAGATCCTCGCCTGGTAGGTGTAGAGGTCGTGGTACCGGCCCGCGGCGGCGACCAACTCGTCGTGGTTGCCGCGCTCGACAATCCGGCCACCCTCGAGAACGAGGATCTGGTCCGCGCGGCGGATCGTGCTCAGCCGGTGCGCAATCACCAGCGTGGTGCGGCCAGCCATCAGTGCGGCCAGACTCTGCTGAATGAAGGCCTCGCTCTCCGCGTCGAGGCTTGACGTCGCCTCGTCGAGAATCAGGATGCGCGGGTTCGCGAGCACCGCCCGTGCAATCGACACCCGTTGCCGCTGCCCGCCCGAGAGCTTCACCCCGCGTTCGCCGATCAGCGTGTCGAGCCCTTCTTCGAAGCGGTCGGTAAATTCCGCCACGTGCGCGGCACGCACGGCCTCCCGGAGGTCCGCGTCGCTGGCACCGGGCCGCGCGAACAGAATATTCTCACGAATGGTGCCCTCGAACAGAAACTCATCCTGCAGGACCACCCCCAGGTGACGCCGGTAACTGTCGAGCTTCACCGTGCGCAGGTCGTGCCCGTCAATCGACACCACGCCCCGTGTCGGAATGCGAAACGACGCCGCGAGCCCGGCCACCGTCGACTTCCCGGACCCGGAACTCCCCACCAGCGCCGTTACCGACCCGGCCGGTGCGCGGAAACTCACCCCGCTGAGCACTTCCTGGTCAGAATACGCGAACGCGACCTCATCGAACACGATCTCGCCGCGAATCTCGTCCAGCACGATCGTGCGCCCGGCCTCGGCCCCCTCGGTTTCGAGGCGAAGGATCTCCTCCATCCGGTCGAGGCCGGCAAATGCCTCGGTCATCTGCGTGCCGATATTGCTCATCTGCACGATGGGCGCAACGAGAAACGCGAGGTACAGCGTAAACGATACGAACTCGCCGACCGTCATCTGCCCCTTGATGATCATCGTTCCCCCCAAACCCATGATGATCACGCTGCCCATGCCCATCAACAGCGTGGCCAGACTGGTCACCAGGCTGGTCGCGGTCAGCGACTCGCGGACGTTCTGGAATATGCGGTCAGTGCCTCCCGCGAACACCCGATATTCCTGATCTTCGGCGTGGAATCCCTTGATCACGCGGATCCCGTTGAGCGTCTCGGTCAGACGCCCGGTGACGTCGGCGTTGATTGCGCCGCGTTTGCGGAAGATGGGGCGAATGTACGCGAAGGCCTTCATCGAGATGAAACCGAAGACGACCAGCGGGACGAACGCATACAGCGTCATCGTCGGATTCATGCGGATCAGCAGCACCAGCGCGACACATGCGGTCATGAGCCCGCCGACCAGTTGCACCAGCCCGGTGCCCACCAGGTTGCGCACCCCCTCCACGTCGGTCATGATGCGCGAGACCAGCGCACCACTCTTGCTGTTGTCGAAGAACGCAATCGGGAGCCGGATGATGTGTTCCTGCATTTGCGCGCGCAGCACAGATATCAGATGCTGCGCCTCGACGCTCAGCAGGCGTGTCAGCAGAAACGAGGTCACCGCCTGCACGAGAATCGCCCCGCCGACCACCAGCAGCAGGACCTTGAGCAGCGCGGTATCGTGTTGCGCGATGACGTTGTCGATCAGGTACTTGGTCGACCCCGGCAGGACCAGGCCGGCGAGCCGGTTGACCCCGACCAGCAGCAGCCCAAGCAGGACCAGGCGGCGCCGCGGCCACACAATGGTCCAGAACGCGCGCCGTACGCTGGCCAGCGAGACCGGCTTCTTCTTCTCGTCTCGGTTTCGCATGCGGGCTAGACCGCCGGCCCGGCGGGAGACGACGGGGCGTTCTGGTACAGATGCACGTCGCGCTGCGGGAACGGAATGGAAATACCTTCCCGGTCGAAACGCATCTTCACCTCGCGTGTCACATCCCAGTAGACGTCCCAGTAGTCATCCACGGCGACCCAGGGCCGCACGACGAAGTCGACCGACGAGTCGTTCAACCGGTTGACCTTGACGACCGGCGCGGGATCCTGCAGCACCTTGTCGTGCGCGCGCAGAATATCCATCAACACGGTCTCCGCCTTGGGGATGTCGTCCGCGTAGGAGATGCCGAATACCATGTCGACCCGCCGCAGGCTCTGGTGAGTGACGTTCTTGATCACGTCTCCCCATATCTTGCTGTTGGGAACCACGATCATCTGATTGTCGAACGTGACGACGTTGGTCGACACCAGACTCATCCGCTCCACCTTGCCGAGCGCCCCTGTCACCTCGACCACATCACCCACGTCGTACGGCCGGTACAGGAGGATCATCATGCCGGCGGCAAAATTGGCCAGCGTGTCCTGAAGCGCGAAACCAACAATGAACCCGGCGACTCCCAGCCCCGCCACCATCGGACCGACATTGATGCCGAGTTGCCCCAGGGCAAGCAGCACCCCGATCAGGAAAACGGCATTACTCGCCCCCTGCACGACCATGCGGCGGAGCAGGACGGATCCGGTGTTCTTGCGATCCATCGTCCGCTGGACGATGCGTTGCACGACATTGCCGAGCAAGCGTGCGCCCAGAAGAATACCCACGCATGCGAGCAGGCGCGCCAGCAACGATGCGCCGTTGGTGCGCAGGAACGCGCGTACGCGGCTCCAACCGTCCGCAAGCAGGCGCCGCAACGCGTCCTTGTTCAACAATCCCGAGGACAGGTCCCGGGTCGCCACCAGCAGCTGCGAGCGGTAATCACCCGACGGCAGGTTCAACTTTCCCAGGAGCGGAATCAGGAGCGCCATGCTCGACGTTTCGGTCTTGAGACTGATTTTTTCGGCCGCCAGCAGTGCGCGAACATCCGCGTTGTCGGGCGCCTGTCGCTGGAGACCCGTGTACTCCGAAATCCGCTCCGTGCTCACGGCGATTCGCCCGGACAGTTCGTCCGCGCGCTCGAGGAGCAACGTTGCATAGGTGGTACTGTCCACCCGGGAGCCGATCCCCAGCGTTCCGAGCAGCTGCAACTGGTCATAGCCGAGCTGGTAAACCGTATCCAGCCGCTGGGTGAACACCCTCACCTGTCCTTCCAGCGCGGGCCGATCCGCCGCCGCCGTTTTGCCACGCGCCGCACGCAGTCGGTCGATCTGCCCACGGATCATCCGGATGTGCCCCCAGATTCGCGGTGTCGTTCTCTCGAAGGCGCCGACCACGTCGGTTCGCAGTCCCGGCTGCGGTCCGCGCTTCTCGAGGTCGATCAGGACGCCGGCCAGCTCATGCAGCTTCGTCAACGCATCCTGCTGCGTCTCAAACAACTGCAGTCGGAGCACGACACTGTCCTCGCGGCTTGCGGTTTCAAGCTTTGCGAGATAGGTATCCACCGCACGGACGTCCCGGCGAATACCGGCAACCAGCTCCGCCGACCGCGTACCCACGGAATCCCCGAGGACCGGACTCAGGCTCGCGGAATCTGTCCGCGCAACGGTTGGCTGCGCGGTCGCCGACGGCGCCGTGGCAACGAGCAGGCAGGCCGCAAAAACAATCGAGACTTTGGGCATGGTCATACAAACTCCAGTTGGTCAGCGCGCACGACGTTGCGTCCACACGTAGAGGGCGATCGCCGTCGCCGCCGCCGCGTTGAGCGATTCGGTGCGGTCTGAAATGGGTATCGACACCGCGCGTGCGCGAAAACGCGCGGGCAGTCCAGGGCCTTCCACCCCGGGAAGCAGCGCATACGGTTCCGGGAAGGCAACGTCGTCGAGCGGTCTCCCCTCCCCGGAGAGCGGGACCAGCGGAAGCGTATCCAGGAGCGCGTCAACAGCTGGGCCCACCCCAAGCCGGGCGTGAAACACCGCACCTCCTGACGCGCGAATCGCCTTCGGATGATACGGGTTGGCACTGCCGGCCAGCATGATTACCTGTGCGACATCAAACGCCACCGCGGAACGGATCGCCGCGCCCACGTTATCAGGATCCTGAAATGGAATGAGGAGCGTACAACCCGGGGGGAGCGGCGCGGCAGCATCCCAGACGGGAATGGGAGGCATCCGCAACAGCAGCAGCGGCGCGCCCGTCCCAAAGATGTCGAGTTCAGCAAACAACCCGCGCGACAGCACGTACCAGGGCATGTCCCCGGTGAGCGTCGCGGGCGGTTCGCCGTGACCTTCCGCGCTGATCCACGCCTCGCATCGCTCCGGCAGCAGACGCAACACGTCGCCGACCGACTTCGGGCCCGAAACCAGGACGGCGCCCTCCTTACGGATGCCGCGCCCCGCGAGCACTTTCTTGAGGCGCCTGTAGAACGCGTTGTCGGCGCTTTCGATCCTGCGTGGCGTGGGAGTATTCATAGTGGAAGAGCGGCCCGGAGCCAACAGCGCTCGCGCCGGATGCTCACGCTACCACGTTTCCGGGCGTCGCGCGACCCCCAACCCCGCGCTCGCGCCGGCGCTCCAATCCGCGCCCGCCCCGGGGGAGCGGGTCCCCGGCGGGAGGCTGCCGCCCGGTGGGCCGCAGACGCACATGCCGGCAGCACTTTCTTTCTTGACATGGTTTAGGGCGCCCCAATATAGTTACGGGCGCCCTAAACAATAGGAGCTCCCCATGTCGCGCAACCTGTCCGACAAACTAGAAATGTACTTGAAAACCGTCCTGCTCCTGGAACGCAATCGTGGAACGGTGCGGGTCAGCGACATCGCAAGAGAACGCGGTGTGAGCGCGGCGAGCGTCACCGAGGCGATCACGACCCTGCAGGAGCGCGGCTTCATCCTCCACCGGGCATACCGCGGCGTGCGGCTCTCCGCCGAGGGCCGGCGTACGGCAGAACGGATCGAAGAGCGCTACCGGGTACTTTCGCACTTTCTCACCGACGTTCTCGGTGTGAACGCCGCGATTGGCGCCCGTGACGCGTGCGAAATCGAGCACGTTGCCAGCCCGGAGACCATCGACCGGCTCGATGCGTTCCTGCAGTACATGCAGCACTGCCGGATGAACGTGTCCGAGATCATTGCCCATTTCAAAGACTACTATGCCCTGCGGGCGCACGGCGACGTGTGCGCCGAGTGCGCACTCGGCAAGCTGGCGCCGCCGATGGGTGAACCCCAGTAGGCGACAGCCGGCTTCGCAAGGGCGACTACACTTCCACAGGCAACACACTTCCACAATTGAAAGGATTTTCCCATGAGTCAGTCTCGCTTCACCGCCCGGGGCGCGTTCGGCGCCTGCCTGCTTCTGGCCCTCGCTGTGGCGGCCGCATCCCCCGCCCGCGCGGAGCCCCCGGCCGGCGAGGAGCCGTCGTTGGAGCAGAAGGTTGAAGTACTGACCGAGGAAGTCTCGCGTCTTCGCGAACAGATGAACATCCCCGAGACAGACCGCGAACTCCGTGGCGCCTACGGCATGGGACCGGCGGCGAGCAAGGTCTATGGAGTTGCCCAGGGTATTTCCTTTGGCGGCTATGGCGAGTTCTACTTTTCGACGCCCTATGGCAACACGGCCGAGACCGGCGCCGTGAACTCGGCCGACCTGCTCCGCCTCATTGCCTACGTCGGTTACAAGTTCAGCGATCGGATTGTCATGAACGCCGAGATCGAATACGAACACGCGACCACCGGCTCAAACTATGCCGGTGAATCGGGCGAGGTTGCCGTGGAGTTTGCGTATCTCGACTTCCTGATCGACCCGGCCTTCAACGTGCGGACGGGGAATGTGTTGATCCCCATGGGCTTCATCAACCAGATGCACGAACCCACCACGTTCCACGGGAGCTTTCGCCCCACGATTGAGCGAACCATCATTCCCACCACCTGGCGGGAACTGGGCGCGGGCATCCACGGCGCTCGTGGTTCTCTGAGTTACTCCGCCTATGCGGTCAACGGTCTCAACGCAACCGAGTTCGACGCCAGCGGCGTGCGCGGCGGACGACAGGAAGGTAACCAGGCCATCTGGGAGGATGTGGGCGGCGTCGCCGGCGCCGATTACGCCGCGACGCTGGGCCACGGCACGCTGATCGTCGGCGCATCGCTCTACTACGGCGGCGCCGACCAGGGGCTCGCGCGCGACTCCACCGGAGCCATGATCGACGTCACCAACCGGGTCTATGAAGCCCACGGAGAGTTTCACCGCGGCGGCTTTTCGGCACGCGCGCTGGTAGCCGCCAGTCACATCGAGAACGCCGCAGCGTTGAGTCACGCGTTGTTTGCCGACGGCGGCGTTCTGACGGCCCAGGTCCCGGAGAGCCAGCTCGGGTGGTACGCGGAAGCCGCTTACGACATCGCGCCCCTCCTGTGGAAGAACGCCTCCTTCACGCTGTCGCCGTGGGCACGCTATGAGGCATTCAATCTGCAGAACGGCGTTTCAGCCGGCACCGGGCTCGCCGCCGACCCGGCTCTCGACGGCTCGCTGGTGGCCGTCGGCCTCGAGAGCAAGCCGCACCCCAACGTCGTCCTCAAGCTCGACCTGCTGTTCCCGGCGAACAAATCGACCGCGCCGGTGAGCGACGAAATTCGGTTCGGCGCGGGCTTCATCTACTAGTCAACGGCATGCGCGTCCTCGTTGCAGCAACCATGCTCGTGCTCTGCGCCGTGCAGGCCCGGTCCGAGGTATTTCACAGCCGCGAATCGGCGTTGCGGATGGCGTTCCCGGAAGCGGACGTCGTCGAAAAGCGGGACCTGTTCCTCTCCGTGGAACAGTCCACCGACGCCGGACGGCTGGCACGGGCGCCCATTGCCTCGCGACTGGTCACGGTTTACGTGGGCCGCGCGGAGGGCCGTCCGCTTGGTTTCGCCTTCTTCGATACCCACACGGTTCGCACGCTTCCCGAAACGGTCATGGTGGTCATCGGCACCGACGGGCGCATCGCCGGCGTACACGCACTTGCGTTCCATGAGCCTCCCGAGTACGGCTCACCCCCGGCGTGGCTCCACCAGTTCGACGGCTGGGCATTGAACGACAAGCTCAGCCTGCGCGGTGACATTGCCGGGATTTCCGGCGCGACCCTGACCGCGCAGTCGGTGACGGCCGCCGTTCGGCGCGCGTTGGCAATCTACGGCGTCACGCTTGGGAACGAAGGCAACGCCGACTCAACTGCAGGTCCGTCACGCACAAGTTCACGCCCGTGAACGAGGAGTCCAGTCATGCGCTTTGTAGTCACTGGCGAGTGGAACAAGAACAACCTGTTGCGGTTGATTCTGTTCTATTTCCTGGTTTTCATTCTCTTCTTCTGGGTCACCAACTGGATTCTCTACTTCCAGAAGATGACTCTCGATCCGGCGTCAGTCGTCGCGTACTTTCGCGGCGACCCCGAGGCGGAATTCGGGCGGCCGCCGCGCCCGCTCGGCGCGCTGGCGGAAATGAGCCATTTCCATCTGTTCGCGATGGGGGTGCTGGTGATGACGCTGACCCATCTGGTGCTGTTTGTCCCCGTCGGCGCGCGGCTGAAGGGATCGCTCACACTCGCGACATTCTCGAGCGCGCTCCTGAACGAAGGCGCCGGCTGGCTGGTACGTTATGTCCATCCGGGCTTTGCGTGGTTGAAGGTGGCCAGTTTTCTTGCTCTGCAAACGTCCCTGCTGGGACTGCTGGCCATTACCATGGTGGGGGTCCTGCGCCCGGCCCGTAACGGTTACGGCGACAGTCCGCGCGCTGGATCGGAGGCAACGCCGCGTCGCTGATCGCCGTGGCGCGGATCCTGCCGACCGATACGCAACAGGTACGACAGGGCGAGACCGGTGAAGTAGACGAACGCGAGCGACCACAGAACGTCGCTGGGAAAATGGGCGCCCTGGACGACCCGTGCCGTTCCCATCAAGAGACCGTACGCGAGCCCCAGCACCAGCCATCCGAACGCCCTCGCGGGCGCGCGGCGTCGCAACAGGAAGAACGGTGTCAACAGGTAGAACGCCGTTGCCGCGTGTCCGGATGGAAACGAACCACCGTCCGCAGGCGGATGTTTGACCCACGGCCTGACGTACGCCCGGTCCCCTCCCAGTTCGACAACGTCCTTCGGCCGCGGCCGTCCCCAGTGCTCCTTGAAGACGTCATTCACGATCACGCCCGGGCCGATCATCATCGCCAGCACCAGGAACAACGCGGCACGCTGGTGCACGCGGCCACGCCGGCTCCACAATGAGGAAACGAATACACCCAGCGCGCCGAGCGACAGAATCCACGCCGGAACGACGCCATAGTCCTTGAGCACGCCCCACGGCTGATCCCCACCGTGCACGAACCCGAGGCCGGGTGTGTAGAAGCGGCTCGCAACCGCGAGATCGAGGTTCGAGACCCAGAACGGGACCGTGAGGCCGACAAACAGTAGGACGGGGACCCCCCAGTCACGCACGGCCCGCCCATGCCTTCGCGATGCGCCGCTGGCGGTCACCGGGAGGGAGCCGCCGGAGTACGAAGCCACGTGATGCGCACGAAGTACCCTCCCAAACGCGGAGCGAGGATTTCAGCAGGATGGCGTCCCCAACGGGATTCGAACCCGTGTCGCCGCCGTGAAAGGGCGGTGTCCTAGGCCTCTAGACGATGGGGACCGTCGCGGATCGGAGCGATAGGGTACGGCGAGCGGACGCGGCCTGTCAAATCCAAAGCCCTGCAGGCGGGCGGGCTGCCCCGGCACATCCCGTCCCGGCTGACAAACGACTCGACAACGGCATGGCAGGACGGGTACCATGCATTCGATGGACCGACGGACGATCTGGTCAACCATTGTGGGGACGGGTAGTTACATTCCCGAGAAGCTGGTTCCCAACCAGGATTTCCTCCACCATGAGTTCTATTCCCCCGACGGGGAACCTTTCCAGCGCAGCACCCGCGAAATCGTCGACAAATTCGAGGCCATCACCGGCATCGCGGCCCGGCGTCACGTCCCCGACAACATGGTCACGTCCGATATTGCATACATGGCCGCCGACGCGGCCATCCAGTCCGCCGGGGTCGACCGCGAGAGTCTGGACTACATCGTCGTCGCGCACAACTTCGGTGACATCACCGCACAGTCGCGCCGCTCGGAGATGGTTCCGACCATCGCCGCGCGCGTCAAGAACCGCCTGGCCATCAAGAACCCCGCGACCGTCGCGTACGACCTTCCGTTCGGATGCGCAGGCTGGTTGCAGGCGGTTATCCAGGCCGACTACTTCATTCGTTCCGGTGACGCGAAACGGGCTCTTATCATCGGGGCCGAAACGCTCTCACGCGTCTGCGACCCCCACGATCGCGACAGCATGATCTACGCCGACGGCGCGGGCGCATGCGTGCTCGAGGCGACGGTGAGTGACACGCCCGTGGGCGTGATCGCGCACATGACCCGCTCGGACGCGGACGAACACGCGCATCTGCTCCACATGGGCGCGTCCTACGGCGCTCAGGTCGACAGCCACGAGTTGTTCCTGAAAATGCAGGGGCACAAGCTCTACGAGTATGCTCTGCGGCATGTGCCGCGTGCGATCAGGGATTGCATTACACGGGCAGGGTTGTCGCTCGGTGACATTTCAAAGGTGCTGCTCCACCAGGCCAATGCCAAGATGGACGACGCCATTCTGGAGCGCGTGTACAAGCTCTTCGGAGCCACTCCCCCGCCGCTCGTGATGCCCATGACCATCTCGTGGCTGGGCAACAGTTCGGTCGCAACGCTCCCCACGTTGCTGGACCTGCTGGTCAGGGGAAAGATCGAGAACCAGGAACTCGCACCGCGCCAGAACATCGTCCTCGCGTCGGTGGGCGCAGGAATGAATATCAACGCGCTCGTCTATGCCATCCCGGGGGCGCGCTAGCGGCTACTCGTAGCGCAGCGCGTCGATCGGGTTCAGGCGCGAGGC
>DASUGO010000168.1:0-8750 GCA_036273975.1 Candidatus Krumholzibacteriia bacterium | reverse complement strand
CGCGAGAACGAGCGCTTCGGTATCGGCGTGACGCCGCTCGGCGACCTGGACGGCGACGGGATCACCGACATCGCCGTGGGCGCCTACTTCGACGGCTACGACCACGATGCAGACTACACCATCCTCTACCGGGGTGCCGTGCACGTCCTGTTTCTCAACGCCGACGGCAGCGTGAAGGCGCATACCAAAATCGGCGACGGAATGGGCGGCTTCGGCGGGGCCATCGACCTGTACGACGAATTCGGCGTATCGGTGGCCGCCATCGGCGATGTCGACAATGACGGCGTCGTCGACCTGGCGGTCGGCGCGCGCCTCGACGACGACACCCAGGCCGGCCCGGACACCGGGCTCGACCGCGGCGCCATCTGGGTCGTGTTCCTGAACAGCGACGGAACCGTCAAGGGTCAGCAGAAGATCAGCGCGTACGAAGGCGGCTTCAGCGCGGTGCTGGCCGACGGAGACTGGTTCGGCTCGTTCGTCACCGCCATCGGCGACCTCGACGGCGATGCCGTCCCGGACCTCGTGGCCGGCACGCCGTTTGACGATACGGGCGGCACCGACCAGGGCGCCCTGTACGTGATCTTCCTCAACAGCAACGGCACCGTGAAGTCACATCAGAAGGTCAGCGGCCTGACCGGAGGATTCACCGGCGCGCTGGAGCCGGGCGACCGCTTCGGCACCGGCCCGGGCTGCATCGGCGATCTCGACGTCGACGGCGTCCCCGATCTCGCGGTCGGTGCGCTGTGGGACGATGACGGCGGCCCCGACCTGGGCGCGGTGTGGATTCTGTTCATGAACAGCAACGGCACCGTCAAATCGCACGCGAAAATCAGCGCGGCCTCGGGCGGATTCGCCGGCGCGCTCACCGAACTCGGCGGGTTCGGCAGCGTGTGCACGCTGCTCGAGACCGGGAACGCCGTGCACCGCATTGCGGTGAGTGCCAAGACCGACGACGACGGCGGCACCAATCGCGGCGCGGTGTGGCTGCTCGATGTCCGGCCCGACGGCAGCGTTTCCGATTTCGCGAAGATCAGCAGTACCGCGGGGGACTTCGCCGGCCAGCTGCACGACGGCGACGAATTCGGACTGGGCATGGCGTCGCTCGGTGACTTCGACGGCGACGGCAACGCGGACCTCGCGGTCGGCGCCCGCCTCGACAACGACGGCCCCGGTGTCGATGCCGGTGCGGTCTGGCTCCTGCGCCTCGGAACCTGCAACCTGGTCGCGACGCCCGCGGCGATCGACTTTGGAAACGTGAGCACCGGCGAGTCCGCGGACGCACAGTTCGTGCTCAAGAATGCCGGGCTGGGCACCATCTCGGGCTCCGTGAACGAAGGCTGCGGCGCCTTTTCGCTGGTCGCGGGCGGCGGACCGTTCACGCTCGGACCCGACGACTCGTTGCTGGTGACGGTGCGGTTCTCCCCGTACTACGCGGGAACCAGCACATGCACCGTGCAGACCGGCGCGGCCTGCGGCCAGATCGCGCTCTCGGGAACCGGCGTCGTGCCGCCGCCGGAGCCGTCGATCCTGTCGATCCTCGACATCCCCAACGACGAGGGCCGCCGCGTGCGCATCAGCTTTGCGGCGTCGCACAAGGACGCGACGGGGTCCGTCGAACAGTATGAGATCTATCGCCGCATCGACGCGCTGCCCAACGGCGCGACCGTGGCCGCTCCGGGCGAGCGCCGCCCGCTGCTGGCAAACTGGGACTTCGTGAAGAGTGTGCCCGCCCACGGCGAGAACGTGTACAACACCCTCGTCGGGACGCTGGCCGATTCGACCAAGAACAACGGCATGTACTGGTCGGTGTTCCTGGTGCGCGCGACGACGTACAACACGCTCACCTTCTATGACTCGGATCCGGACTCCGGATACTCGCTCGACAACATTGCGCCGGTATCACCATCCGAACTCCGGGTCGACTTCGGCGCGCCCGGCGGCACCGTGCTCTCGTGGGCACCGTCGAGTTCTTCCGACCTCTTCGCATACAAGGTATTCCGCAGCCCGGCGGGAATCACGCCGACCGACCGTGACGTGGTCATCGTGACGCGCAACACGGAGTGGACCGATATTTCGCGCAGCATCGGCGTCCGCTACGCGGTGGCGTCGATGGACTCGGCCGGCAACGAGAGTGATCCCATCGGACCCAACGGCGAGACCGGCAACCTGCCGGCCAGCCTGGCGCTGCGACAGAACCAGCCCAACCCGTTCAACCCAACCACGCTGATCCGCTACGACATTCCCGCGCCGGGTGCCCGGGTCACGCTGGTCATCTACGATGTGCAGGGGCGTCTGGTGCGCACGCTGGTCGATCGCAGCGAACCGGCGGGAACGCGGTCGGTGGAGTGGGATGGCCGCAACAACGCGGGCTCGCGGGTCGCGTCCGGAACCTATTTCTACCGCCTGGAATCGGGTGGAAAGGTGCTCACGCGGAAGATGACGTTGCTCGAATAGCAACGCGCCTGCGCGCCCGGCCCAACCAGCGCGACGCCTCGTGACTGATGACACGCACGGCGTAGCGTATCCAGATCCGCGCACCCACCGGGTGCGCGGATGCGTAACGATAGTGACGCAGCATGTCGCCGCCGGCCAGGTGTGCGAGTTGTGCGTCGTCCGGCGACAACTCGCTCTCCCAGCGGCCGATCGCGCTGGCATCGATGCCCTCCTGGTTGCGCCGCTTCCACGCGTCGAATTCGCGCGGCTCCAGCTGACGGTTCCGGTTTTCGCGATCCGACTCCAGCATCGCCGGCGCAAAGTCCTCACCGAGAAATTCGCACGCCCGCACCAGGGTTCCCTTCGGATCTCGGACCAGATCTTCGTAGCGCAGTTCGTGCACACGGCTCCAGCCGATGGCCGCGAACGAACGCTGTATCCGGCGCAGGTTGCCCCGCCACTGGTAGACCGCGTCGAACGTCGCGCTGGGCAGCGTCGGGGCGTACTTTCCCTTCACGTTGGCCAGCGAGCGATAGGAACACGCGACGTCGCGCCCATCGCGGACGATGTGCACGAAACGGGCCTCCGGGAACAGCGTGGCGAGCGCCGGAATATGGGCCAGGTAGAAGTTGTTCTTGTCCCCCCAACGCGGCTTACCCGGCTGGTGCACCGCGCCGTAGCACGCGTAGACGCCGGCCACCAGCGACGCGTAGTCCCGCGGCGCGACCGTCTCGCGCAGATACGTCTCGAGCACGGGCCGCGCGAGCTGCCAGTGTTCGAATTTCGGGCTCGCCAGCAGGTCGGACAGAAAGTGCTCCAGTTCACCGGGGGCTCCCCGGAAGCCGGCGTGCGCCGGCATCAGGTTCACCGCGAAGCCGGCCTCGGGCGGCACGACGATGTGCGGATGGCACGTGAGCATCAGGCGCAGCAGCGTGGTCCCCGAGCGCGGGTTGCCGATGATGAAGATCGGCGCGGTCGCCGTCGCGTGTCCCGTCATGTCACTCGGCCCCCAGGCGGTCCCCCAGCAGGGTGGGAAAGTTGATGCAGCGTTCCACCGCGGCCGCCGCGTTCGGACAGCCCTCCACCCGCCGCGGTGACGGGTGCAGATTGGACACGAACCACACGCCCAGTTCCACACCGAGTGTCCGCCGCGCCCACGAGCGGTCGCGCTTGCGCGCGGGGTCCACCAGCACGGGGTAGCGCAGGAAGACCGGCGTCGAGCCCGCGACCACGTGTGCGCGTGCATGGCCATTTTCGTCGCACCAGCGGTCCCAGCGCGCGGCGTGTTCGCGCCGCCGCGTGTTGTAATGGTCGAGCTTGCGCAGCTGGTTGCACCCCACCTCGGCCAGCGCGGCCGGCAGGCGCGCGCCGTAGTCCACCGGCTTCTCACCGCGCATCTCCGCGTCGGTGGTGGTGACGATGTGCTCTCCCCCCACGCGCAGCTGCATCCAGTCACCGCGCCACCAGCGCTGCGGGTCCTTGTAGACGGCGTAGTTCAACATCAGGTTGCGCAGCACGCGTCGGGTGTGCGCGGCACCGGGGCACGGCGCAGCATCGCGAACCGCGGCAATGCGGGCCGCGAGCTGCGGATCGTGCGCGACCGCCACGCCGCCCTGAAATGTCGTGAGGAGCTTGGACTGTTCGAGCGAATAGAACGCGGCGTCACCCCGGTTGCCCACGCGCACGCCCTCCAGCGCCGCACCGGTCGCCTGCGCGCAGTCTTCGATTACGCGGAGGCCGCGCGCACGCGCGAAATCGATGGCCGCGACGTAGTCCCGGCACACCAGTCCGTACAGGTGATGGATCAGGATCGCGCGCGTACGCGACGTCACGTGACGATCGAGCTGCGACACGTCCAGTCCGTAGGTATCCAGCTCGATATCGGCGTAGACCGGCGTTACGCCGGCAAACTCTAACGCGTTGGGCACCACGACGCACGTGTAGCCCGGGACGATCACCTCGTCGCCCGCACCGAGACCCATCGCGGCAATGATCGCGCTCAGCGACTCGCGCCCGCTGGCAAACGCGAACGCGGCGCCGGAACCGTTCCAGCGCGCGAACTCGGCCTCGAATCGCGCAACCGGCGCCACGTCGGCATGCGCCTCGTGGTCGCGCCCGAGCCACGCACACGCAACCTCCACGTCATCCCGGTCGAGCGTCGCCGAGCCGAGCGGAAACGGACTCACGCGGCGGCCGGTCACCACGCGCAGACCAACGGCCGCCTGATGCCGCGCCACGGCGCGCACGCGGGACAAGAGGCCGCTCATGCGCGCCCCCCGGCGGACGGGTGCGCGGGAACCAGGCCGCGGTAGATCGCTGCCAGCCGCTCACCCTGGCGGCGCGCGTCGAATTCGGTCTCGATGTGCTTGCGTCCCGCCATCTGCATCGTGCGCCAGGCGGCGGGTTTCGCGATGATGCGGCGCAGGTTCGCAGTCAGCGCGGTCACGTCGCGCTCCGGCGACAGAAAGCCGGTGCGCCCGTGCACGATGACACCGGGAATATCGCAATGCGTGGTGCTCGCGATCATCATGCCGGATGCGCTCATCTCGATGAGCGTCACCGGCGCGCCCCCCTCGGTGTCGCCGTCGGCGGCGGTGACGCTGGGCGATACCAGCACGTGGTGCCGCCGTGCTTCATCCATGAGCGTCTGATACGGCTGGTAGCCGAGCAGCCGCGTCTGCGCACCCAGACCGCAGCGCGCGATGGTCTGCAGGATGATTTGCTTCTCGCGCACCGCGCGCTCCTCGCGGTTGGCGTCGCCGATGATCGTGATCTCCAGCTTTGCATCGTCACGTATCCGCCCCAGCGCCTCGAGCGCATCCGGAAATCCCTTCTTCTCGCGAAACGACCCCGCCAGCAGCACGCGCAGCGGCTCCCCCGGCGACCATGTGCGCGGCTCGAACGGAATCAAATCCAGATCGATACCCAGATGGTGGACGCGCACCTTCTCTTCCGGGCACCCCAGCGCGACGATCTCGCGCCCCATGTGCGGTCCCTCGCACAGTACCGCGTCGACGTGGCGGAACATCTCGCGGTAACGGGCGCGCCACTCGGGGCGCCGCCGCGGATAGAACTGGATGTCCGCGCCGTAGAATGTGACCACGTGCGCGAGGCCATTGCGGCGCGCGACCGCGAGATCGCGCCAGCCCGTGAAGCCAAAATGGGAATGGAGCACCCGCGCGCCGGAGTCGCGCGCGGCCTGGTCGAGGTAGCCGAGGTAGTGGCGGATACGCAGCTTGCGCAGCGCGCGGTCGCAGAGCGTCCGCCACGCCGGTTGCGCGCGCATGCAGTGGATGTTCGGCTGCGGGAACTGATCGAGGTTCTCGGTCCGCTCACACCCGATGTGATTTTCGATGTCCGGCGGAAGAAACCGAATCTGCGTATGGAGCCAGGTCTCGGTTTGCGGCAGCCAGCTACCCGTCGAGTGCAGGACAACCAGCCGGCGCCCGGGGGCGCCGGAAGAAACGGAAGTCGCGCTCACCGGTTGTCTTCCCCGGCTGCGCGGCCCGAGCGGAGTCGGAGGAGGCGCATAACTCGTTGACAGGTAACACAAACCAATCACGGGGTCAAGAACTGCGCCCGCCCCTTGCTCCGAGCGGCATTGCGATCCAGACGCCGTCCTGATACCATGATGGCATACCTGCCCCGCCGCTTCGTCAGAGAGGATGATCGCCATGCGCCCGCTTCGCGCCCTGTTTGCGCTTTCCATGGCCGCCGCCATGTTGACCGCCTGCGGCAACGATTCCGTCAAACCAGCCGATTCACCGTCCGCGACGCAGGTCCAGGGCGAGATCGGCCAGACCGATTTTGAGCTGACGTTCCCGTACGGCGATGACCACAGCCGCCTGCTCGAAGGCCCGTTCGTGCTGCGCGGGACCGCGCTCCACTACGACAGTCTCGCGCAGGCGCTCACCGTCGACCTCACCATCACCAACCGCGGCGCGGTCGCGCACCCGGAACCCGTCGGACTCACGTTCGTGCGCCTGTTTCCGGCCGGCGTCACGGTGCTGAACCCGGACAACGACATTCACGGCGACGGCGCGGCGATTGTGTTCCAGTTCGCCAACGACGACGGCGTGTGGACGCCGCGCGAGACCAGTCTGCCGCGCACCGTGCAGTTTGGCGTCGAGCGCGGCCAGGCCGTGGGCTTCATCGGTCAGATCAATATCGCGGCGCCAACGCATCCGGGCGGATCCATCTCCGGACGCGTCTGGAACGACACGAACAAGGACGGCGTGATGGACGCGGGCGAACCCGGCCTTCCGGGGGTCCCGCTGACGCTGCGTTCGATCGGCGGAGAGCCCGGCAGGGAAGCCCAGATATGGAGCACGCGCACCGCACCCGATGGCAACTATCGCTTTGACGGGTTGCGGGCCGGGGCGTACATCGTCTCCAAGGCGCTCGCCACCGTGGCATTCTTCCCCACCACGCCCACCGAGATCACGGTGCTGCTGTCGGCAACCGATGACGGCGTATCCAGCTTCACCGGCGCGAACTTCGGGTGCGTCCCGAACGACGTTCCGCCGCCGCTGCCGGTGGGCGCCTACGTGGAGGTAACCGGCACCTATCTGCCGGAACCGGATCGCATCGTTGCGCGCGAAATATGGATTCGATTCTGCAGCGACCCCGCGGACAGCGCCGCGTCGGACGGCATCCGCTGTAACCAGGGCCGCCTGCGCGGTCCCGTCACGCTGATCGGCATCACGGCATGGCAGTTTGCCGTGATGGGCGCGTGGGTCGTGGAGGACGCGACCGTCCCGCCGATGATCAGCGTCGGCATCGGTGACCGCGTCGACGTGCTCGTCCATCGCGCCGGCAACGCGCTCCCGTTGATCGCCGACGACATCCAGAAGTGGGACGGCGAGCACGAACAGGTGCACGGCCGCGTCGAGGGATCCGAAGTCGGCCCCAACGGCGTGCTGCGCGTGCGTGTGCTGGATGTGCTGGTCGTGATCGGGGAGGATACCGTCATCCACCGCCAGTGCGGGGACGGTCAGCGCAGCAGGACCATCTTGCCGACGCGGGTTTCGCCGCCGCCGGCAACGCGGCAGAAGTAAATCCCGGACGCCATGCGGACGCCGGAATCGTCGCGGCCATCCCAGGTGAGTGTGTGCTCCCCGGCCGTGATATCACCGCCGGCCAGCTGGCGCACCCGGCGGCCCGCCGCATCGTAGACCGCGGCCGTCACGCGTCCATCGTCCGCCAGCGAGTAACGCAGCGTGGTCGTACCGGCGAATGGATTCGGCGCGGCCGCCTGAACGACCAGCCGCGGTGCGCGCGCGGGCGTGCGCGGCACGCCGGTCGGCACATTCTCCAGACGAAACACGAACAGCCCGTTGGGACGATCGTTGATGTAGATCGACCCGTCCGGGCTGAACGGATAGCATCCCCACGCACCCTGAAACACCCCTTCTCCGGTCGACGACGACGTGTCGTGCGTATCCAGCAACACCGGCTGCGCCGGATCGGCAATGTCGTAGAGACGGAAGCCCGCGGTGTAATACGCGACGTACAGCAGATCGCCAATCACGTAACAGTTGTGCACCGAGGAGCTGGGGTCCGAGATTTCACCAATCCGCACCGGGTGCAGGGGATCCACCAGGTCCCACACGGTGATGTCGGGCGATGGATTGAGCGCGTACTCGTCGGTGATGAACAGGTAGCGGCCGTCGTCGGTCGGCCAGCCATTGTGGTGGTAGGTCATTGTCGGATCGACGATCGCCGTGAACGGCACCGGATTGTAGCGGTCGGTCACATCCCACAGCACGGTCGCGGTCGGACCCCGGAATTCATAGAGCAGGTCGCCGACCACCATCGCGTCGTGTCCATCGGTCGCGCCATTGTTGAACGCAAGCGGCGGCGTGTGGGGGTCGATGTTGAGATCGTAGATCGACAGGCCGGGCTGGCACACGTAGAGAAAGCCCGCGTCGTCGATGAAGATGTTGTGCCCGCCGGGGAAACTTCCCACCACCACCGGGCTGGCGGGATTCGAGATATCCACCACACCACCCGTCCCGGTAAACCCGTCCACCGTGTAGACCAGCGATCCCCGGGTCTTCATGTCGAAACGTGGAACCGTATTGACCGTGGAAACCGCGAACGGAAGCGACGGGTCGGTGACGTCGACGATGTGCAGGCCGCTCGCGTTGTTGCCCACCAGCGCATACAGGCGCAGGGTCTGCGGATCCTGCCATCCCCACACATCGGTGTACTGCTCCTGCGGCGACACGTCGAGCTGGCCAACAAGGACGGCATTGGTCGCGTACGCGGGTGCGGACGCGAGCAGCAGCATTGCGCAGAAGAGGTGCGTTCGCATG
>DASUGO010000167.1:0-3261 GCA_036273975.1 Candidatus Krumholzibacteriia bacterium | reverse complement strand
GAGCAGCGCGGTCGCCGGCACGCCGTCGGTGAGCGCCTCGATGGTCACCACCGCACCGGCCACCGTCGAGTGCGATCCGTCGCGCACCGCGCCCGCGATGACGCTGTGCGTGGCGCCGGTGTCCTGTCCGAGCGGCTCATAACGCGTCGCGTCGTCGCTGCAGGCAATCTAGGCGAGCAGGGCGAAGGTGGCCGCGAACGGAACGAGCGCACGGGCACGGCGGTGTCGGACGAAGAAGCGGTTCATGCGGGGCCTCCGGGATGCGCGTGTCAGCGCAGGCGAACAAAGCGACGGACCGCGGTGAAATTCGCGGCCCGCAGACGGACAAAGTAGATGCCGGATTGAACTTCGGTGTGGTTGAAATCCTGCAGATTCCACTGGATGGTGCGTTCGCCGCTCTGGGGTGCGGTGCCATCCCAGCCGTAGACACGGCGGCCGGCGGCGTCGAACACGTCCAGCTGCACGCGCGACTCGGCCGGTGCCTGCAGGCGGAACGACACGCTGCCCGAGGCCGGATTCGGCCACGGCTCGTCCAGCGCGAAGCGCCGGCGCAGGTCGACGTTGACGCCGGTGGGCGTTTCCGTCACGACGATACCCGGCACGACGGCGACGATGTAGTCGTCCACCTTCACCTGCAAGGTGTAGGTGCCGGGCGTCACATTATTGATGCAGTACTGACCGGCCACGTCGGAACCCGCGTAGAGGCCCGTGTACTGGTCGAGATTGTCGAAGAGGAAGAGTGCGGCCTGCGCGACCGGCTGCGTGGTGAGCGCGTCGCGCACGGTACCGCAGATCGAGCCGGCCAGGGATGGGGTCGCGACCGCCATCCGGAGACACAACAACGCGGATACCACGATCCAACGCGAAGCACGCATGACGGTCCAGTTCACAGAGGGGGCACTGCGACTTGATAAACGACGTTGGATTGTAGCAAAAACGCTGGTCGGGACGCCACGTTTTGTTGTCCTTGAACCGCGTGTTACATGGAATTAGAATGGGACTTGTTGGTCCCATACTCAGCCAAAGGAAGCGAACCATGATGAGAAGAACATTTGGATTGTTGCTCGTGACGGTGGTGGCGGGTGCGCTCGCGTCGCCGGTGGCCGCGCGCGCACAGACTACTACTAATGACAAACCCGCGGTTGCCATTCCGGCGGGCGAACTGACCGCGGAGGTTCCCGAACTCGACGCGTTGCACGAGGTGGTCTACCAGCTCTGGCACGAGGCGTACCCGGCCCGCGACTACGCGAAGATCAAGGATCTGCTGCCGCAGACCGACGATCTGACCGCCAAACTCGACGCGGCCGCGCTGCCCGGCATCCTGCGCGACAAGCAGGCGCAGTGGGACGCCGGTAAGGTGGAGCTCAAGGCGTCGCTCGCGCTGCTGCACTCGGTGGCGGACGCCAATGACGAAGAGGGCATGCTGAAGGAAACCGAGGCGTACCACGCGGCGTTCGAGGGACTGGTACGCACCATCCGTCCGGTGACGCCGGAGCTGGACGCGTTCCACCAGGAACTCTACAAGCTCTATCACTACAGCGCGCCCGCGTACGACATCGCCGCGATCCGCACCCAGGCGAAGGCGATGCAGGATCGCATCCCCGCACTCGCCGAGTCCACGCTGCCCAAGCGCGTGGCCGACCGCCAGGACGCGTTCGCGGCCGCGGTGAGTTCGTTGTCCACCGAAGTCGACAACCTCGTCAAGACCGCCGAGAAGGACGACAAGGACGCGGTGCTCGCCGCCGTCGAAAAGGTCCACACCGCCTACGTGAAGACCGAGAAGGTCTTCAACTGATCAAACAAAAACGCACGGTGAGGATGGCCCCACCGTGCGTTTTCTTCGTTTCTGCCCCCGCAGGTCGCGAGCTACTGCGCCTCGAGATACGCGCGTGACCGGCATCGCCGCTCATTGATAGCATTGCATCATCGGTCTTCATGTCCTCGCCCACTGGTGGGAGTTCATCTCCAAATTCAAACAGCGATGGCCCGCTATATGACAACCGAGTTGACACCAATCGACGCGCTATCCTTCTTCCACCTAGTGGCTTACGCCGTTCTTGCTGATGACAGCGCCAGGTGCTAAACTCCGCTTCCCTCCGGGCAAATTAGCCACTATCCTGGCGGCATAGCGGCGGACCTGATGACTTCTTGCGCTCTCTTGAGGTGGCGTTGTGGCGGTGAAGCAGACAAAAAACAAGCGAAAACCTCTGACATTCATTGATCTCTTCGCGGGGATCGGGGGAATCCGGCTTGCATTCGAGCGCGCCGGCGCTCAGTGCGTCTTCTCCTCGGAGTGGGATCCGTACGCCTGTAAGACTTACGAAGCGAATTTTGGAGAAATCCCGCACGGCGACGTCACCCAGATAGAAGCTGATGATATTCCGAATCACGATATCCTGACAGCGGGTTTCCCATGTCAGCCGTTCAGCATTGCGGGCGTTTCGAAGCACAATGCGCTTGGAAACGCCCACGGCTTCAGACATGCGACGCAGGGGACGTTGTTTTTTGACGTCGCTCGCATCATCGAGGCCAAACAGCCACGTGCGTTCATGCTCGAGAACGTGAAGAACCTGTTGCGGCACGACGGCGGCAAGACTTTTGCAGTGATCCGCCGTACGCTCGAGGTTGATCTCGGCTATACCGTGAGTTGGAAAGTGCTCGACGCGAAGGCCGTTGTGCCACAGCACCGCGAACGTGTGTTCATTGTGGGCTTCAAAGATCCGGTCGACTTTGAGTTTCCCGACCTCAGGGACCGTGGCAAGCGCTTCGCCGAGATTCTGGACCCGGAGGTCGATAGCAAGTATATCCTCACGGCTAACCTCTGGCAGTATCTTCGCAACTATGCCGCCAAGCACAAAGCTAAGGGTAATGGCTTTGGCTACGGCATGGTCGACCTGGAAGGTTTCAGCCGTACCCTGAGTGCGCGCTACTATAAAGATGGATCCGAGATCTTGATTCCGCGTGGCGCCCGCAAGCGCCCGCGTCGCCTCACCCCGCGCGAGTGCGCCCGGTTGATGGGATTTCCGGATTCGTTCAAGATCGTATGCAGCGATACGCGTGCGTACAAGCAGTTTGGCAATTCCGTGGTTGTTCCCGTTGTCGAGCAAGTCGCAAAGGCTATCCTCCCATGCCTCGAAGACCCGTCAGAACGGCGCCGCGGCCCCCGTCAGATGCGGTTGCTCGAAAAACCCGCGACATACTGATCCGCTGGGGGCGGGCTCATTATCAGAACTTCCCGTGGCGCGCGGCAGGCGCGCCGTG
>DASUGO010000166.1:0-10640 GCA_036273975.1 Candidatus Krumholzibacteriia bacterium | reverse complement strand
GGGATCGTTATTGCGGCGGTCGGGTACCTGCCGTTGCAACTGTACATTCTCTTCGGGCCTCGTGACGGCAATCCGATCGGGCTGGGGTTGTTGGCCATCTTCGCAATTCCGGCGGGCGCAGTGGTTACGGGCGTAGGGCTGGTCAAGCTGGTGGTGAGTCATTTTCTGAACCGGAAAGATTAGCCACGAACGGACAACGCCTTCGGAGATCGATTCCAGGGCAAGGAGGCACTCGAGGAAGGGCTCGCGTTCATCTTCGGACTGGACTTCGTCATGGCGGGACAGTCCGAGACGGGCACCGGCGAGGTCATGGCGAATCGGCACATCAACCACCTTCGTGTGCTGCAGAAGCGACATGGGCGCTGGGTTATCGTGAGTCACCTGGTTCGCGGGAAGTTTGCATTGCGAGTATGATGCCTTTAGACGTATTATTAAACGTACGTTTGGAGGGGTTATATGGCGAAGGTTCCAAAGATCGTTCCAGTGACGGACCTGCGGCAGGATGCGGCGGCGGTTCTCAGGGAAGTGCAGGAGTCGGGTGAACCGCTCTATGTCACGCAGCGGGGGCGAGCGGCCGCGGTGCTGCTGAGTATCGAGGCCTATGAGCGCTCCCTGCACGAGCGGGAGTTGTTGCGGCTTCTCGCGCAGGGGGAGAAGGAGATTGCTGCCGGCAAGGGGCACTCGCTGGAGAGCATGCTCAAGGAGGCCGATGGGTTGCTTGAGGACGAAGATTCGTGAGAGTGCGATTCACGCCGTCGGCGAGGCTCCAGTTCCTGGAGGCGATCGCCTACATCCGGCGTGACAAGCCCCGGGCCGCGCGTGCGTTTCGGGAGAAGGCGCAGAAGGTGCTCCGGCGGCTTGAAGAGCATCCGGAATCGGATCGGCTGATTCCGGAATTTCCGGATTTGCCACACCGTGAAGTCATCGTGAGTCCTTATCGGTTCTTCTACCGGGTGGAGAAGAAGACGGTGTGGGTCCTGGCGGTGTGGCACGGGGCGCAAGCGGCGGGCAAGCCGGGCGATTCCACCTAGCTCTTCGACGATGCGCTGGGATTGGAGGGAGAATGATGGCAAAGAATACCAGTGGTAAGAAGCAGCTCGGTGTGGCGCAGCAGAGGGCGCTGCTGGAGGCGTTGCGCAAGCGCTTCGAAAACAATATGGCGCGGCATCGCGGGGTGACGTGGGCGAAGGTGGAGGCGAAGCTGCTGAAGAGCCCGGACAAGCTGTGGTCGCTGGCCGAGATGGAGCGGACGGGGGGAGAGCCGGACGTGGTGGGGGAGGCGAAGGGGGCGTTCCTCTTCTACGATTGCGCGAAGGAAAGTCCGGCGGGTCGGCGGAGCGTGTGCTACGACGGCCGGGCTCGCAAGGAACGCAAGCAACACGCGCCGAAGAACAGCGCGGTGGAGATGGCGCGCGACATGGGCGCCGACATCCTCACCCTCGATGAATATCAACGCCTGCAGAAGCTGGGCGAGTTCGACACGAAGACGTCGAGCTGGTTGAGCACGCCGGATGAGATCCGCGCGCTGGGCGGCGCAATCTTTGGCGACCGTCGCTACGACACGGTGTTCGTGTACCACAACGGGGCGGACTCGTACTACGCGGCGCGGGGATTCCGCTGCTCGCTGAAGGTCTGAGTGGCCAGGCACCTGAAGATAAGCAGGATTCTCGGAACCGTGTTGGTCGCCGCATGCTTGCTTGCGCTGGTAAGCGCGGCTGCTCTCCTGGGTATTGCGGAGTGGAAACTGCGCCGCACACACGATGTCCCCCTCACGCCATTGAAAGCCGAACCCGGAGCAGCCAATTACGCCGAGGGTGAGCGCCTGTCCAGGATCGTAGGCTGCTGGTCCGGATGCCATGGGATGACAGGACAAGGCGGTTCTATCGACATGGACGGTTACTACAGCGTTACCGCCCCAGACTTGAATTCGGTTATCCCGCACTACAGCGATCCCGAACTCGTACGGCTCATCCGATTCGGCGTCAAGCGCGATGGAACGTCAGCGCTGGGAATGATTTCGTATACCTTCTATCCACTCTCGGACGAAGATCTGAGCAACATCGTCGCCCATCTGAGAAGGCAGCCCCCGCAGCCGGCCGCGCCCAGGCACAGGACAATCACCATGGCCGCGCGTCTCAAACTTGCAATGGCGAAATGGCAAGTTGCGGCGGATCAGATTGATGTAACGCGTCCGCGCTGGGGTGAATTGCCACGCACGACGGCATTCGAACGCGGGCGTTACCTGGCTTCGATTACCTGTTCTGAGTGTCACGGAGTTGATTTCCGTGGCAATGAATTCAAAGACAACACCTACGACGGCGGTCCATCACTCGCAATTATCGCGATCTACGGACGCGACGAATTCCAGCACCTGATGCGCACCGGAGAGCCCATCGGTGGCCGCGATCTTGGTGAAATGAGCTGGGTCGCGCGCAACGGCTTCGTTCATTTTAAAGACCAGGAGATTGACGATATTCGCACATTCCTCAGGGAGTACCACGGCCTTCCCAGGGAGTCGCCACAGTGAAGGAGTCCGCATATGCCGCATGACGTCACGCGTGACACGCTCAAGCAGTTCCTCGAGGCGTTCAATCGCCATGATCTCGACGCGATCATGGAGTACTTCCACGACGACTGCATCTTCTACATGCCGCGCGGCAAAGCACCGCGGGGCGACTGCTACGTGGGAAAGCAGGAAGTCCGCGCCGGCCTGGCGACTCGTTTTGAAGGCATTCCGGACGTTCACTACGGCGACGACACGCACTGGGTGTGCGGGGACTTCGGCGTTTCCGAATGGACGCTTACGGGTACCCGGAAGGCGGGAGGCCGCATCGAGGTCCGCGGTGTCGACCTCCTCGAATTCCGCGGCGGCCGGATCGTGCGCAAGGATTCCTTCTGGAAGATCGTGGAGTAGCGGCACTGCCCGTCGGGAGCCCCCCGGGACGATGAGTGCCTCCGGCGCAGCATTTCACTTGTTAGCCTGCTGGTTACGCTGTATTATCTTCGCGCGCGGGCCCGATCTGATCGGGCGATGAGCCGGCGGATCGCTCCAACGATTGAAATCAACGAGGGATGACATGATACTGAACTCAGTGAGAGGCAATGCAATGCGTGCGCTGACAACCCTGATTGCGGCCGCCATCCTCGTCGCGGGGGGGTGCCTGTCGGCAGCATGCGCGGACGACGGGAAGCCCGTGCGGGTGACCGTGGATAACTTCCGCCGCGCCGAATCCGACACGTACTTCGCCCGGTTTGTGAAGGAAGGCGGCTTTGGCAAGTTCAAACACGAGCGCGAGGTCGCGGCGATCGACAGACAGACGGTGATCCGGCTGAACCGAGACACTCTGTACTCGTTCGGGGTGTTCGACCTCGACGCCGCGCCGATCACGGTCACCCTCCCGGACGCCGGCCAACGCTACATGGCCATGCAGGTGATCGACGAGGATCACTACGCGCCCGACGTGTTCTACGCACCTGGGGCATACACCGTCACGAAAGAGAAGGTCGGCACGAGGTACGTGAGCCTGGCGATTCGGACGTTTGTGAACCCCAACGACGCGGCGGATGTAAAGGCGGTACACGCCCTCCAGGACGCGATCAAGGTCGAGCAGAAATCGATGGGGAAGTTCGAAGTGCCCAACTGGGACCAGGCGTCGCTGCAGAAGGTCCGCGAGACGTTGTTGGCTCTGGCAGCCGCCAATGGCGGGATTGACTCGGCGCGGATGTTCGGGCGGAAGGGCGAAGTCGATCCGGTTCAGCACCTGATCGGAACGGCCGCCGGCTGGGGCGGCAACCCCCCGAACGCCGCCCTCTATGCGGGCGCTGAGCCGAAGCAAAACGACGGCAAGACGGCGTACCGGCTGACAGTCAAGGACGTGCCGGTGGACGGGTTCTGGTCGGTCAGCGTGTACAACAAGGACGGATACTTCGAGAAAAACGCGCGGAACGCTTACTCCGTGAATAATGTCACCGCCAAGGCAAACGCGGACGGTTCGGTGACGATCCAGTTCGGCGGCGACGAGACCGGGCCAAACTACCTGCCCATTATGCCCGGTTGGAACTACACGGTACGGTTGTACCGCCCGCGGAAGGAACTCCTCGACGGCGCCTGGAAGTTCCCGGAGGCCCAGCCGGTGAAGTGACGTGTCAGCGCGCAGCGCCAAACAATGCGCTGCACCTGACCGGCGGGGCATGGCCGCTTTCCCGGACGCGAAGCTCTTGCTCGGCTCCGTCGGCGGGTGAGCTTTGACCGTTAAACCCTGGAATCAGGGAGGCACTTGGCATGAGCACGTCGCAGCCCTTTGAACACACCGGTGGGGAACAGCGTTTGTTTTCCCACGCGAGTTTCCCCGAAATCTATGAGCAGGCTCTGGTGGGTCCGCTCTTCCAGCCCTGGGTCGAACCCCTGCTTGAGGACGTTGGACTCAAACCAGGCGATCGCGTGCTCGATGTCGCGTGCGGAACCGGGATCGTTGCGCGAATTGCCGGTGAACGCCTGGGTTCAACGGGGAATGTGGTTGGCGTCGACCTGAATCCTCAGATGCTCGCAGTCGCACGGCGGGTGGCCCCCACGATTGACTGGCGCGAAGGCGACGCGGGCACGCTTCCGCTTCGCGATGGCGAAGCGTTTGACGTTGTCCTCTGTCAGCAGGGGTTTCAGTTCTTCCCGGATCGGGCCGCCGCCGCCCGCCAGATGCACGCCGCTCTGGTGAAGGGCGGCCGATTGGGCGTGAGCACCTGGCGTTCTGACGAGGCGTTTCCGGTGCTGCGCGAGTTGCGTGGCATTGCGGAACGGCACGTCGGACCGGTCGCCGACCGTCGTCACAGCCTTGACGACCCTCGTCCCGTGGAAGCCGTCCTTCGCGAGGCTGGATTCCACGACGTCCGGTCGAAGCATTTCGCACGGACAATTCGGTTCCCGGACGGATCGGCATTCGTGCGTTTGAATGCCATGGCTCTCGTCAGCATGAGCGCGCGGGCGGGCACGCTTGACGACAGCGGACGCCAGCGCATCGTCGACGCCATCGTGAGTGACAGCGCTGAACTCGTGCGCTCGCGCACGGCGGATGCGGGGTTCGCCTACGAGATCGGTACCAACGTCGTACTGGCGAGGGCATGATAATGCGACTCGCCACCGGCTTGATGCTCGTCTTGCTTGGGGTCTCCGCCGGCGACACAAGGAGTCAGGTCCCGCAACACGCCGGCCATTCCCTGGGCACGGTTGACTTCCCCATCTCCTGCTCCGAAAGCGCCCAGGTGGAGTTCAATCGGGCGGTCGCCCTCCTGCATCACATGACGTATCCACAGGCACGGGAGGCATTTCAGCAGGTCGCGACGACCGACCCGCAGTGCGCGATGGCGCATTGGGGCATTGCGATGACGCTGTTTCAGCCCCTGTGGCCGACGCGGCCAGGACCCGAAGCACTCCAGCGGGGATGGGAGGAAGTGCAGAAGGCCAGGGCCCTGCAGCCGCCGACGGAACGGGAACGGCTCTTCGTGGCGGCGGCGGAGGCGTTCTTCCTCGAACCGGCGTCGTCGGATTACTGGCTCCGCATTCGCCGGTGGGAACAGGCCATGAAAAAGGTTTATGACACGTTCCCGAATGACCCCGAGGCAGCCGCGTTCTACGCGCTGGCGTATCTGGCCACGGCTCCTTCCGACACCATCTCGCGGGAGCATTCCGACCGGGCCGCCGAGATCCTCCTCAGCGTATACGAGCGGAATCCGGACCACCCGGGTGCGATGCATTATCTCGTCCACGCCAATGATGTGCCGGGGCGCGAACGGGAATCGCTGGAGATCACGCGCAAGTACGAGTCCGTCGCCCCGGACAATCCCCACGCGCTGCACATGCCGACTCATATCTACACCCGCCTGGGAGATTGGGACGGGGTGATCCGGGGGAACCTGCGGGCGGCGGAGGCGGCCCTGAAGTATCCCGCGGGGGACCACGGAGAATTCGTGTGGGACGAGTTCCCCCACGCGATCGAATATCTCATCTATGCATATCTCCAGAAAGGTATGGACGAGGACGCCGCCGCGCAGTTGAAGCGGCTGCGCGCAACGGACCGGTTGGAACCCACCTTCAAGACGGCGTTCCACACGGCCTCGACGCAAGCGCGCTACGCGCTGGAGCGGCGCGCGTGGAACGAGGCGGCATTGCTCGTTCCCCGCGAGCCCGCGACGCTCGACTGGGACCGTTTCGCCTGGCCGGAAGCCATCGTGTGGTTCGCGCGCGGTCTGGGCGCCGCGCACCTGGGAAAAATCACTGAGGCGAGAGCGGCCGGCGAGCGCCTGGAGGAACTCGAAGGCGCGACCCGCAAGGCGGGAGAGGGTCTGTTTGCCCGCAATATCCAGATGCTCCGACTCGAGTTGGACGCGTGGATCGCCCACGTCGAACAGCACGAAGAGTCCAGCGTTGCGCAGATGCGAGAGGCCGCCGAGCTCGAGGCCTCGACGCCCAAGCACCCCGTGACGCCGGGAACCGTTCTCCCGGCCCACGAACTCCTGGGAGACCTGCTTATGGAGCAACAGCGGCCGGCGGAAGCACTCGCAGCGTACGAGCGCTCCATGAAACTCTATCCGCGGCGTTTCAATGGTCTGCTGGGTGCCGCCCGGGCGGCAAAGGCGCTCGGTGACAACTCCCGGGCGCGCACCTTCTATCAAGAGCTTCTCGAAGTTGCCGATGGCGGGACGCGACAGCCCGCGCTGAAAGAGGCACAGAACAATGTGGTCCCGCGGCGATGAACAATCTTGAAGCGAGTGATCCCGATGAAAAACCCTGGGAGCCGGCGATGAAATCCGTGCTTCGCGGGTTATGCGCAGGCGTTGTGGTTAGCGTGCTCATCGCTTGCAGCAACGGCGCGGAACCGGACACCGGCTTCGACGCCTGGGTGGCTCAGCCTGCCTACGCCAGCGCACCGCCGCGCGTGCTGTTCGACGAGGCGCACAACAACTATCACACGGCCGCCGGTCGCTATCAGCCATTCGCCCGTCTCATGGGGAATGACGGCTACACCATAGATCCAATCTCGACTCCTTTCACGCCCGAGGCTCTCTCGGCCGCCGACATCCTGGTGATCGCGGGCGCGCGAGGGACAAACGACCGGAACGATGCCCCGGCGTTCACGGACGCCGAATGCGACATTGTCCGCGAGTGGGTGCGAGGTGGCGGGTCGCTGCTGCTCATCACGGACCACTTCCCGTTCGGGGCGGCTGCGCGGAACCTGGGTGATCGTTTCGGGATCGCCATGAGCGGTGGCAGCGTCGAGGATTCTCTTTCTTACGACGTGGCGTCGGGTGATTTGAGTCAGCTCGTGTTCACGCTTGCCGACAGCACGATCGTCGACCACCCCATCACGCGCGGTCGATCGCCCGCCGAGAGCATAAGCCGGGTCATGACCTTCATGGGCCAGTCACTCGCGGGGCCAGCGGGAAGCGTCGGCTTTCTGCGCCTGTCGTCGACTGCCGTCGATCGAGCCGCGGATGTGACCGTGGAGCGGGATGGCGGCGACACACGCGTAATTGTCATGCCGGGCTCGTCCACCCCCGCGGCGGGGCGTGCCCAGGGGCTGGCCATCGAGTACGGCCGGGGACGGATCGTCGTCCTCGGCGAGGCCGCCATGTTGTCGGCGCAGCGCCAGAACGACCGCAGCTTCGGAATGCAGTTGCCCGGTATCGACAACCGTCAACTCGCGCTGAACATCATGCACTGGCTGAGTCGGCTCATCTGATTCAGCTGGGATGCACTCGAGAAGTCTGGCGATTGACCTGAAGCGGAGTCACCATGAGCACGCGCGAACAAATCAAAACGTACCTGGACACTCAGCCCGAGCCAAAACGCGGAGACATGCAGCAGTTGCATCGCCTCATTCTGGGGCAGATGCCAGAATGCAAATTGTGGTTCGTGGATGGCAAAAACGATGCGGGGCGAACGGTGTGCAACCCCAATGTGGGCTATGGGCTGCAGGTCCTCCGATATGCGGACGGACGAACCAGGGAATTCTATCAAATCGGCATGAGTGCAAACACAACGGGGATCTCGATCTATGTGCTCGGCCTGTCCGACAAAAAATACCTGGCGCGTGTGTATGGAAAAAAACTTGGCAAGGCCAGCGTGACGGGGTATTGCATCAAGTTCAAAGCACTCGCGGATATTGACATCGATACACTCGCGGCTGCCATTCGGGATGGGATTGAGCAGACGGCCATACAACAGGACTGAACAAATGACGGTCAGGCGGATGGACAACGTGGGCATCGTGGTAGAAGACATCGATGCCGCCATTGAGTTCTTCACCGAACTCGGCCTCGAGCTCGAGGGCCGCGCTCCCGTCGAAGGGGACTGGGCGGGTGACGTCACGGGATTGCGCGACATGCGCGTCGAGATTGCCATGATGCGTACGCCGGACGGGCACAGCCGCCTCGAGTTGTCCCGCTTCCTCGCGCCGCGCGTGGTTGCCGATCATCGCAACGCCCCCGTGAACGCGCTCGGTTACCTGCGCGTCATGTTCGCCGTGGAGGACATCGACGATACGCTCGCCCGGCTCGGCAAGCGCGGCGCAACGCTGGTTGGCAAGGTGGTCCAGTACGAGGACATGTATCGGCTCTGCTACATCCGGGGCCCCGAAGGAATTCTCATCGGACTCGCCCAACAGCTCGGGCAGCAGCCTTCACGGTCGGATCCCATGAGTAAGTGAGGCCTATGAAAATCTTCAACTCCCGCATGTCGCGAAACCTGTCGATCGGCGTACTGACCTGTCTGCTTGCCTGCGCGTCGTTGGCCCAAGCACAGACTCCGAGCCCTCTCGCGCGAGTCCGTGGTGCCGGGCTGGATACCCTCGTGGTCGGCCGGGTCACGGCGTACTGCGCGCCCGCAGACCGGTCTTATGCCACCAGTCTGGCGACCCTTCTCGATGGCGCGGGCGGTTACTTCGAGACGGAATTCGGGGGTGGGCTCCCTCTGCATCTTGCGCTGCTCCGTCCCGACGCGTGGTTCAGCCCGTACGAACCGGATAGTGTCGCCCTGTATGGCCTGCCGTGGGGGTGGGTTCCGGAGTCCCTGATCACGGTTCCCGCGTCCCTGGAGGAGGGCATTCTGATCCAGGGCCCGGACGAAAAAGCGAATCGGCGTCGTGTGTGCTTTGTAATGCTGCACGAGTACGGGCACCTGGCGGCAAAGCGGTACCTGCATCCCGAGGGTGAACAGCTCTACTCCTCCGTTCGCTGGTTCGAAGAGATGATCGCGACATACTTCGCCTATGCGTTCGTTCATCAAGCGGATCCCGATTGGGCCGGGGCAGGGCGTCGAGAGTGGGAGGCGTATGTTCAGCGGGATCCGCCGGACTCGGCGACGCTGGACTGGCGTTTCATGATGAAGCTTTCACCCCAGGAGTTCGGTCGGACGTACGCGTGGTACCAGAACCTCCTCAACGTGCGCGTCGCCCATCTGTATGACGAACAGGGACTCGCCTTTCTCCATGGGGCGCGTGACCAACTGTCCTGGAATCATTGCGACACGTGGACGACCGATGCGCTGCTCACCCAGTTGGAGTCGTTCGCTCCCGGCTTCCAGGCCTGGGCGGCGCAGCTCGAGCAAGGCCAGTAAGCACCTCGCGCAAGCGGGCGCATTTCCCAGGATCGCGTGGAATGCCGACGGCCGCACACTCTGCTTCGTTCAATGGCTTGGTTCGGGTATTGTCATTGCCATCATCTATCGGCCGGCCCGACCGTGAGGATGCTTACATACGCCGGCACCGGCACGCTTGACACGGGGCGCCGATGGCCGCACGTTTCGATGTATGCGGGCCAGACAAGTCACCGTCTTCCTGTTGCGCGTCGTCGCCGGACTGCTGTTTCTGCAGGCCGGCGGCATGAAGCTGTTTGATTGGTTCGGGGGAATCCCCACGGAGTTCGGAGGCCATCCGGCGATGATGTCGCAGACATGGATCGGGGGTGTGCTGGAGTTCTACGGCGGCACGGCGATTCTGCTGGGCCTGTTCACGCGACCGGTCGCCTTCATTGTGTCCGGAGAGATGGCGGTGGCCTATTTTCAGTTCCACCAGCCGGGCGGCGCGTGGCCGATCCAGAACCACGGAGAGCCCGCGGTGCTGCTCTGCTTCATCTTTCTGTTCTTTGCCGCCCATGGCGCGGGGCGCTGGAGCCTCGATGGTCTTCTGCAGCGACGGTGGCCTCGCGCCATTCTGAAGGCAGAATGATTCTACGACGGAAGATACTGCATCCGCTGATCGCGGCGCTCTTGACCATTCCTGCACTCACGGTTTCATCGCGGGCGGTAACCATGAACGAGAATCCCCACAGCAACAATCCCTACTACTCGCGGACGGACACGACGAAGCTGAACGTGCCGGATGCGACGTGGAAGAAGATTCTGCCAGCCGACGTGTACGCGGTGGCACGTGCGAAGGGCACCGAACGCGCGTTCACGGGCCAGTACTGGAATTCGGGGGGCATTGGGACCTACTACTGCGCGGTGTGTGGCAACCGGTTGTTCCGTTCCGACGCGAAGTTCGCGAGTTCCTGCGGGTGGCCGAGCTTCTTCGAGCCGGCCCGGCCGGGCGCGGTCAGCTACGAGCCCGACACATCGTTCGGCATGAACCGGACTGAAGTGTTGTGCGGCC
>DASUGO010000165.1:0-11004 GCA_036273975.1 Candidatus Krumholzibacteriia bacterium | reverse complement strand
TTCCGCGCCTGTCGCGGCCTCGATCTCCCCAAGGCGGCCAGGGAATATGTGGCCAAGATCCTGGCCGCGAACCCCCAGAAGTAAGCGCTATTCCCCGTCCGGGTCGTCCGGATCTTCCGTGTCCGAGCCGTTGTCGACGTCGTCTCCGGTGGTATCCGGCGGTAACACCGCGTGTTCGATGAACGCAGCCGCGTACGGGTCCTCGGCCAGCGCGTTGTACGAGAACAGCGCGAAGCCCGACACACCCACACCCCGCAACAACTCCACCGACTCGGCGAGGAAGTCTTCGCGACCGCCGAACACACCCAGCCCGATCAGGACGCGATCGCGCCCGACCAGCCGGTGATAGATGCGGGCCTTGTACTCGAGCTCGAGCGGTGGCGCGTTGTACGCCATCGGCACCACGAAGTCCACCCAGCGCTCGTGGACCCAGTCCGCCCAGTCCTGCGCCTTCTGCTGGCGGGCCTCGACCGGGTCGGCGATGACCGCCGCCGACAACGCACGGCCCGGACACGCCTCACGGATAGCAGCCACCATGCTGTCCACATCGGCGGCGCGCTGTTCGGCGAGAAGGCTGTCGACAATCGCCAGCGCGGCGCCACCGATGACTCCCTGCAATTTGGAACGGTCTCCGTTCAGCTCCACGGGATCGACCCCCCAGCGCACCAGGAATGCGGCGCGGCTCGCAGGATCGAACGCGTACTTGCGGCTGGGATAACGGATGTAGTCCAGATGAATGCCATCGAGAGGATAGTTCGCCACCAGTTCGCGCACCACGCGCGCCATGTGGCGGCGCATCTCCGGAACCGCGGGCGACACAAAATAGCCCTCGA
This sequence comes from Candidatus Krumholzibacteriia bacterium, assembly GCA_036273975.1. GTDB lineage: Bacteria > Krumholzibacteriota > Krumholzibacteriia > WVZY01 > JAKEHA01 > JAKEHA01. The sequence continues at coordinate 10,171 of DASUGO010000165.1, read as the reverse complement.
TGCCGTCGTGCTTCCACTCGCGGTTGGGGACGTGGTCCATGCGGCGTCCGCTGGCGTCGGTCAGGAGCCACTCGGGGTGTTGCGCAAACAGGTGCGACGCGGGTGGCGTTTCGGAAGGATTCGACCACACCAGAAACACATTGAGCCACGCGTGCACCGAGATCCCCTCGCGGCGCGCGAGCGTGATCAGGTACGCGAGCGGGTCGAAGTCCTTCAGCGGCGCGGTCAGTACCGAGGCCGGGGGCACGATGGCCGAGTTGTAAAATGCGTCCCCGCGACCCCGCACCTGGACGAAGAGCATCTGGGTGCGGGTCTGCACCGCGAAGTCGATCAGCCGGGTGATGGATTCGGGCGTGGTCAGCGCGTCGCGCACCACCCACAGCGCACGAACCTCGTCGTTGGGGAAAATGGAGGTGGTGGCCCGGAACCACTGGAGATAGGGCGCGTCCGGCGGGAGGCTGTCCGCCGCCGACATCTCCTGGGAAAAGACAGGAGCCCCTCCCGGGGGAAGGGGCTCCAGTAACATGACCAGAGAGGCGATCAAAACCGCGATCACCACCGAGACGCATACTGCCGTCCGGGAACCGCGCATCAGAGTTCTACGACCCCGATTTCTTCGATCTCGTTTTGGTGGTCCCGGCCTTCGACCTGGCGGTCTTGCCCGCACCACTCGACGGCTTGGCCTTCTTGGTCTCCTTCTTTTCCTTCGGCGCGGTCGGCTTGGCCTTGCGGGCCTTCTTCGGCTTCTCGCCGGCCGCTTCCGCGTCGCCGTCCTTGGCCTTCGCCTTGGCCTTGCCGCGACCCTTGGCCGGTTTCTCCGGCTCGGCCGTCTGCACGGCGCCGCCGCGCATCATCGGCTTCCTGGTCTTCTCGGTATCAACCAGCTCGAGCAAAACCAGCTTGGCGTTGTCACCCACGCGCGTCCCGGAGAGACGAATGATCCGCGTGTAACCACCGTTGCGCTCCATGTACAGCGGCGCGAGTTCATCGAACAACTTGCGAAGCACGTCGGTCCCGCGCACAAAGCGGCCCGCCTGGCGCCAGTGCGCGAGTGCGGTTGCCTCCATGCGCTGACCCTCGGCTTCCTTGCCCGATGACTTGAGGCTGGCGCCCTCCTGGTGGGCCCGGTAACCCTTCTTGGCGCGGGTGATCAGGCGCTCCGCGACGCGGCGCGCTTCCTTTGCCTTGGGAGCTGTGGTTGTGATCCGCTCGACATCGAACAGCGATGTCACCATGCTGCGCATGAGCGCCTTCCGGTGCGCTGCCGTTCGTCCGAGCTTGCGATGATCAACGCGATGTCTCATGTCGTTATCCTATCCTGCTGGTTGGACCGGAGGCACCCCGTTTGGCGCACACCCGGCCGGTCAAGACGACTGGTCTAGTTCTCCAACGCGACTTCGCTGTCGCTGTCGGTGTCCAGGTCGTCGGAATCGTCATCATCGGCATCCAGGTCCGCGTCGGAACCCATGTCCGCATCCATGTCCATGTCCCGGGACACATCGGTCGCCGGGCGGACGGACGATTTGCCGCCGAGCAGCCCGTCGACGTCCATGCCCAGGTGCAGACCCATGCCGGCCAGGATCTCGGTGATCTCCTTCAGGCTCTGCTTGCCGAAGTTACGATACTTGAGCATCTCCGGTTCGCTGCGGCGGACCAGTTCGCCGAGCGTCCGAATGTTGGCGCGGCGCAGGCAGTTTCCCGACCGCACGGACAGCTCGAGTTCCTCGACGCTGCGGCCCATGAGCTCGCGCAGCCGCTCGCGCTCCTCGTCGACCTCCGGCTCCTGCTCTTCCATCGGCGTCTCGTCGAAGCGGATAAACAGCAGCATGTGGTCCTTGATGATCTTGGCCGCGTAGCCAAGCGCATCCTCGGGACGCACGCTGCCGTCTGTCTGCACGTCGAGCAGCAGCCGGTCATAGTCGGTCCGCTGACCGACGCGCGTGTTCTCCACCGTATACGCGACCTTGCGGATCGGCGAGAAGTTGGAGTCGAGCGGAATCAGCCCGATATCGTAGTCGCCCAGGTCGTGGGTCTCCGCGGCGACGTAGCCGCGGCCGTGACCGACCAGGATGTCCATCTCCACCTCGACGTTTTCGGTCGCCGTGCAGATGACGAGGTCCTTGTTGACGATCTCGATGTCGGCATCGGGTTCGATGTCGGCAGCCGTAATCGGACCCTGCCGCGTGACCCGCAGCTTGACGAAGCGGGGCTCGTCGTTGTGCATCAGAACGACCAGCTGCTTGAGGTTCAGGACGACGTCGGTGACGTCCTCCATCACACCCGGAATGTTGGACAGCTCGTGCAGCACGCCCTTGATGCGGACGGCCGTGACTGCCGCGCCCTGAATCGACGACAACAGTGTGCGGCGCAGCACGTTGCCCAGTGTGAGCCCGAAGCCACGCTCCAGGGGCTCCACGACGAAACGTGCCGACTTGTCGGTCGCGGTGGCTTCGTCTCGAAGGATTTCCTTCGGCATCAGAAGATTACGCCATTTCATGCAGACTTCCTCCTCCCTGCCAGGACGGTCGGTGACATTACTTGGAGTAGAGCTCGACGATGAGCTGTTCGTCCACCGGCACCGGAATCATCTCGCGGCTCGGAATCTCCGTAAATGTTCCTTCAAACTTGTTCGTATCCAGATCGAGGTACGGCACAGCCTGCCGTGCGTCGACGTTCTTGATAGCCTCTTTTATGATGAAGAGCTCCTTGCTCTTCCCGTGCGGCGCGATGCGATCCCCAGGTGTCACCAGGTAACTGGGAATGTTCACGCGCTTCCCATTGACCTCGAAGTGGCTGTGGCGAATCAACTGCCGCGCCTGTGCTCGCGAGCTGGTAAAGCCCAGGCGAAACACCACGTTGTCCAGCCGCCGCTCGAGGAACTGCAGAAGCGTGGTACCGGTAACGCCCTTCTGCGCCGCCGCCTTATGGAAGTAGTTGCGGAACTGCTTCTCCAGCAGACCGTAGGTCTTCCTCAGTTTCTGCTTTTCACGCAGCTGGATGTTGTACTTGGACGACTTCCGCTGGCGCGCCTTGCCATGTTGCCCCGGCGGGAAGTTGCGCTTTTCGATTGCGCACTTGTTCGAGTAGCAACGGTCCCCCTTGAGGAAGAGCTTCTCACCCTCACGGCGGCACAGTTTGCATTTAGCGTCACGATACCTGGCCATTCATTCCTCCATGTACAGCCGCGCGGCTATACGCGCCGCCGCTTACGCGGGCGGCAGCCATTGTGCGGCATGGGCGTGCAATCCTTGACGGCGACGACATCGAGTCCCGCCGCCCGCAAAGAGCGGATGGCGGCCTCGCGACCGGCGCCCGGACCCTTGATCCACGCCTCGACCTTCTTCATTCCCATTTCGATGGCCTCGCGCGCGCAGCGCTCGGCCGCCAGCTGAGCCGCGAACGGCGTGCTCTTGCGAGAGCCCTTGAAGCCGACCATACCCGGGCTCGCCCAGGACACCACCGCCCCACTCATGTCCGTGATGGTCACGATGGTGTTGTTGAACGTCGACTTGATGTGGGCAATGCCCGCGACGTCGACCTTCTTCGACTTCTTCTTGCCGCCACTGCGCTTCGGCTTGGTAACCAACGTTGTCCTCCTTGCGCACGCCCCGCGAATCGCGGTCCATGCGTCCGGTCATTCAATTACTTGGTCGGCTTCTTCTTGCCGACACCCGGCCGCGTCTTCGGTCCCTTGCGCGTGCGCGCGTTCGTGCGCGTGCGCTGGCCATGTACCGGCAGATTCAAACGGTGACGCCGGCCGCGGTAACAGTTGATGTCGATCAGACGCTTGATGTTGAAGCTCAACTCCGTGCGGAGTTCACCTTCCACCTTGAATTCGTTTTCGATGATGCCGCGGAGCTTGATACCCTGGTCTTCGGCCAGGTCCTTGACCCGCTTGCTCGGTTCGATGTTCGCCTTCGCACAAATCTGCTCGGCCGATTTCGGCCCGATACCATAGATGTACGTCAACGCGATCACGACACGCTTGTCATTCGGAATATCTACGCCTGCAATTCGCACAGCTGACCGGTCTCCTTTCCTCGCCGGGTGGTGCACCCGCCCCGAAGGGCGCGACGCACGGGCCTATCCCTGACGCTGCTTGTGGCGCTTGTGCTTGCAGATGACCCGCAACACACCCTTGCGCCGGATGAGCTTGCAGTCCGGACAGATTTTTCTGATCGAGCTTCTTACCTTCATGTCAATTTCCTCCGCGATCGCTATTTGTACCGATAGACGATCCGGCCTTTCGTGGGATCGTACGCGGAAATCTCGATCGTCACGCGGTCACCGGGAAGAATCTTGATGAAATGCATCCGCATCTTCCCGGAAACGTGGGCCAGCACGACATGCTTGTTGGCGAGCTCCACGCGGAACATCGTGTTGGGCAGAGCCTCAACAACCGTTCCTTCCACCGTGATCGAGTCGTCTTTCCCCATAGTGCCTTTCGTTCCTGCTCCTACCGCGTGAGGATCCGGGGGCCGTCCTTGGTGACCGCAACCGTATCCTCGAAATGCGCCGACAACTTGCGGTCGGCGGTGACGATGGTCCAGCCGTCGTCGAGGGTGAACACTTCGGCCGTGCCGACGTTGATCATGGGCTCAATCGCAATCACGAGCCCCTCCTCGAGAACCGGACCCTGCCCCCGCGGGCCGAAGTTGGGAACCTGCGGATCCTCGTGCATCCGCTGGCCGATGCCGTGTCCCACCAGGGACCGCACCACCGAAAACCCCGACTTGCGCGCGCGGGCTTCCACCGCGAACGAGATATCCGTCAACCGGTTGCCCGGCCGCGCCTGCTGGATGCCCTGCTCGAGCGCGTCCCAGGTGACTTCCAGCAGCCGTTCGGCTTCGGCGCTGATCTTCCCCACCGGGATGCTTCGCGCCGAATCCACGTAGTAGTCGTCGCGCAACACCCCGATGTCGAGTCCAACGATGTCGCCCGCCTGGAACGGACGATCATCCGGTATTCCGTGCACGACCTCTTCGTTGACCGAGATGCAGGTCGATGCCGGATACCCGTGAAAACCCTTGAACGCCGGCGTCCCACCGCGCGACAGGATCAATTTCTCGATCTCGGCGTCGAGTTCCCGCCGTGTCCGGCCGGGCCGGATGTATTCACGTGCGAACTCGAAGCACTCGACGACGATCGCGCCATTGGACTGCATGATTTCGATCTGATCCGGTTTCTTCAGAACGATCATGACAGTACCTGTTCTATCGCCCGCGTTACTTCATCCACCGGCAATGCGCCATCCACATGGTGCACCGGGACGCGGCCCTGATAATACGCGAGAATCGGTTGTGTCTGACTCTCGTAGACGCCGAGCCGTCGCGCTATCGTCTCCGGCCGGTCGTCGTCGCGCTGCACGAGCTTTCCTCCGCAGCGGTCACAAATTCCTTCGACGGCGGTCGGGTTGTTCTTCACGTGCCAGACGGTCTTGCACCCGGTGCAGGTTCTCCGTCCCGAGAGCCGATCCGTGACCAGCCCGTGGTCCACGTCCAGCACGACCACCTTGTCGATCGACTGGCCCAGTTCCTCGAGCAACCCATCCAGGCCTTCCGCCTGGCCGATGGTGCGCGGGAAGCCGTCGAGCAACCAGCCGCGCAATCCACTGTCTTCGCCCACCGCCATGATCGCATCGCGCATCAGCGCGAGAACGATGTCATCAGAGACCAGCTGACCCGAAGCCAGCACGCTCTGCACTTTCTTTCCCAGCCCGGTTCCGCGCGCAACCGCGTCGCGCAGGAGGTCACCCGTTGACAGATGACGGAGCCTCAGACCATCCCGGAGCCGCTCGGCCTGGGTTCCCTTGCCGGACCCCGGCGGTCCAAACAGAACCAGATTCATCTAGCCCCGGCGACCGCGCATCCGGCCGTGCTTCACAAAACCTTCGTAGTGGCGCATCAGAAGATGCGACTCAACCTGCCGCAGCGTGTCCAGCATCACGCCCACCACGATCAAGAGGCCGGTGCCGCCGAAGTAGAAGGGCACGTTGGCCTGGCGGATCAGGATGTCCGGCAGGACGGCGATGAACGCCAGGAAAATGGCGCCCGGCAGCGTGATGCGCGTCAGGATCCGGTCGATATATTCGGCGGTCCGCTTGCCGGGACGAATACCCGGGATGAACCCGCCCGACTTCTTCATGTTGTCGGCCAGATCCACCGGATTGAGGACGATGGCCGTATAGAAGTACGTGAAGAAGATGATGATCAACGAATACAGAACGATGTAGACCACGTGCCCAGGCGACAGCCACAGCGCGATGGTCTGCAACACGTTGACGTTCTGGAAGAACGCCGCACTCGTGCCCGGGAACATGATCAGCGACTGCGCGAAGATGATCGGAATCACGCCCGCGATGTTGACACTGAGCGGAATGTGACTGGCCTGGCCGCCGTAGACGCGCCGGCCGACGACGCGCTTGGCGTACTGCACCGGGATGCGGCGCTGCCCCTGCGTGACAAAGATCACCGCGGCGATGATGAAAATCATCATGAGGCCGATAATGACCAGTTTGAACGGCGTCATCTGGCCCAGCTGGACGGCGCGAATGGTGTTGAGCGTCTCGATGGGATAACGCGCGATAATGCCGATGGTAATAATGAGCGAGATCCCGTTGCCAATGCCGCGCTCGGTAATCTGTTCGCCGAGCCACATCACAAACACCGTGCCCGCGGTGAGCGTGAGCACGGTCAGGAGGCGGAAGCCCCAGCCGGGGAACATCACCGCCGCGTTGCCACTCGGGCCGGTCATGTTCTCGAGGAACATGGCGATACCGAAGCCCTGCACGATGGACAGGACCACGGTGCCGTAGCGCGTGTACTGCGTGATCTTCTTGCGTCCCTCGTCACCCTCCTTGGCCAGCTTCTCGAAGTACGGAATAACCGCCTGGAAGAGCTGGAGGATAATGGAGGCGCTGATATAGGGCATGATCCCCAGCGCGAAGATGGTCGCCTTCTCCAGGTTCCCGCCCGCGAAGAGGTCGTAGAGCCCAAGGATCGTGCCGCGCTGCCGCTGGAAGAACTCCGTGATCACCGTGGCATCCACACCGGGGGTCGTAATGTGCCCGCCGATTCGATACACGATGAGGAGCCCCAGGGTGAACAACACCCTGCGCTTCAACTCGGGAATACTGAAGATCTCTTGAATCTTGTTGAACATGTCTTTATTAAACCCGTGTGACGGTGATCCGGCTTCAGCCGACCAGGTTCACCTGACCGCCGGCCTTCTCGACCGCTTCCTTCGCCTTCTTGCTGCACTTGTGCACGGTGATCTTGAGCGGCTTCTTGAGTTCGCCGTCCGCGAGCAGCTTCACCGGGTTGTTCAGATGGCGAATGAGCCCGCTTTCCAGCAGGGCATCGATGTCAACGGTTGCGTCGGCGGAAAACCGCTCCAGATCGCTCAGATTGATGACCTGGTATGCGACGCGGAAAATGTTCGTGAACCCGCGCTTCGGAATGCGGCGCTGGAGGGGCATCTGCCCGCCTTCGTACCAGGCGTGCGACGTGTTGCCCGACCGGGCCTGCGTTCCCTTGTGCCCCTTGGTCGCCGTCTTGCCATGGCCGGAACCCGGCCCGCAGCCAATGCGCTTGCGCTTCTTCTTGGCGCCGGCGGCCGGCTTCAGTGAACTGAGGTCCATGGAGTTACGCCTCCTCAACCTTTACGAGGTGCCGGACCTGATGGAGCATGCCACGAATCTGCGGCGTGTCGGCCTTCTCGATGGTCTGGTAAGTACGATGGAAGCCCAGTGCCTCCATCGTCTGGTACATCTTCTTCTGCGAGCCGCTGAGGCTCCTGATCTGCGTGATACGGATGGTCTTAGCCATTCTTGGCCTCGATTCCAAAGAGCTGGTTGATCGAAATACCCCGCCGGCGCGCAACGTCCTTTGCGCTCTCCAACTGTCCCAGGGCCGTCATGGTGGCCTTGATCAGGTTGTGCGGGTTGGTCGACCCGAGCGATTTGGCCAGGATGTCGCGCACACCCGCGGACTCCATGATGGCGCGCACGGCGCCGCCGGCGATAACGCCGGTGCCCGGCGTGGCCGGCTTGAGGATCACCTTGCCGGCGCCGTACTTCCCGAACACGGTGTACGGGATCGTGCCGCCGAGCAGCGGAACCCGGATCATCGACTTCTTGGCGACTTCTCCCGCCTTGCGGATGGCATCGCTGATCTCGTTCGACTTGCCGAGGCCGACGCCGACCCGGCCCATGCCGTCACCAACGCACACGATGGCGTTGAAGCTGAAGCGGCGTCCGCCCTTTACGACCTTGGCCACACGGTTCACGTAGACGGTGGTCTCGATGAACTCCGGACCCGGACGGTCGCGATCCGGCCGCCGATCCCGGCGGGAACGATCGTCCCGGCCACGGCCGCCGCCCGGTCCACCCGGTCCACCGCCGCGCTGGGGCTTGCGCGCCCCCGAAGCTGGGCGGTTGTCTGTACGCTGCTGGTTTGTTCCCGTTTCCACTACGCCGTCCTCCGTCCGTGTTCCCTGGCCTGGTAAACTTAGAATTCGAGCCCGTTCTTGCGCGCTGCATCCGCCAGTGCGGCAACGCGGCCGTGGTAGAGATAACCGCCACGATCGAACGCAACCTTGCTCACGCCTTTTTCCTTCGCGGCCTCCGCCAGGAGACGGCCGACCTCGCGGGCCAGCGTCGTCTTGCGGCCCGCGGGCGTCGCGGCTTCGTCACCCTTCTTGGCCTTGGCCGCAGGCGCCGCGGCGGGGACTTCCAGCTTCACGCTGGAGACCGACACCAGCGTGCGGCCGGCCGAATCGTCGATGATCTGCGCGTAGATGTGCGAGTTCGAACGAAACACGCACACACGCGGCCGCTCGGGCGTGCCGATAACCCGGTTGCGCACGCGCTTGTGACGGCGCCACCGCTTGTACTCTTTGGGATCCCGCATTCTCTTCTTCATGATTCTTACGTCCTCCGCGCGGTCTATCCGCCGCTGGCAGCCGACTTGCCGGCCTTGCGCACGATGGTCTCATCGGAATACTTGATTCCCTTGCCCTTGTAGGGTTCGGGCGCGCGCAGCGCGCGAATCTCCGACGCCACCTGGCCAACACGCTGCCGATCGATTCCGGAAATCCGGATCTTCGTCGGCTCCGGCGTCTCCACCGTGATGCCTTCCGGCACCGGGAAGTCGACCGGGTGCGAATAGCCAATCGTCAGTAAAACCGTCTTGCCCCTGGCTTCGGCCTTGTAGCCGACGCCGATGATCTCCAGGTCACGCGTAAAACCCACCGACACACCCTTCACCATGTTGGCGAGGAGCGCGCGCGTGGTTCCGTGGGCGGCGCGGACCGATTTGAAGTCGTTGTCCCGCGTGACAATGATCTTGTTACCCTCGAGCGCGACATTGCACGACGTCGGCACCGGGATCGACATGCTGCCCTTGCCACCCTTCACCGTGACCTTGCCGGCCGCGATGTCCACGGTTACGCCCGACGGGACGACAACCGGCTGCTTTCCAATTCGCGACATTTCCAAACCGTCCGTTCTTGACCTGTTCCGTTACCAGATCTCGCACATGATCTCGCCGCCGACGCCGCGCTTGCGGCATTCGATGTCGGTGAGAATTCCCTGCGAGGTCGAGATGATCGCGATACCGTAACCACCCAGCACACGCGGCAGACGGGTGCTCCCCGTATAGACGCGCCGACTGGGGCGGCTGACGCGCTGCGCGCCGTTGAGCACCGGCGCGTTGGCGCGCGTGTACTTGAGATAAACCCGCAGGAGCCCCTGGCGATTGTCCTCGATGTACTTCACGCCCGAGAGGTAACCGGCGTCGAGCAGGATCTTGCTCATCTGCGCCTTCACCCGCGACGCGGGAATATCGACGTGCTTCTGCTTCGCACGCGAAGCGTTTCGAACTCTCGTCAGGTAATCCGCGATCGGATCTGTCATTGCCATGTGTCTTACCTTCTTCTGTACTGTCTGGATCGCGCCGGCGCGTCCGACGCGATTTCACGAGGCGCGCTTTCAACTATCGCGCGCGAAGTGCTTGAGCGGAGGCCGCGCCCGGCGCGGTCCGCGCGCTCAGCTACCAGCTGGCCTTGACCACGCCCGGAACTTCACCCTGCAGGGCGAGATCCCGGAAACAAATTCGGCAAATGCCGAACCGGCGCAGATACGCACGCGACCGGCCGCACTTGTTACAGCGAT
>DASUGO010000164.1:0-11649 GCA_036273975.1 Candidatus Krumholzibacteriia bacterium | reverse complement strand
CACATTGTCGAGCATCCGGTTGTAGACGATGTTGAACGTGAACACGTGCGCGAGTTCGTGGATCGCGGTGTGCTGGAATTCCTTGAACGAACTGGTGAATGGGAGCACGATACGACGCCGCGACGGTTCCGCGAACGCCTGCACGCCCTCGCTGAGCTGGCCGTCGGCGACGTTGGTCTCGAGGAAGTCCGCGTGGCTGGAGTACAGAATCACCGGGACGCGCCACGGCAGCACTTCCTTCAGCTTGTACGTGTAGTCCTCGTAGCCATCCTCCAGTACCAGCGCAGCGCGCACCGCAAATGCCTCCGCGCCCTCGTAGTAGTGAATGTCGAAGTGGGGCGTGCTCAGCACCTGCCACTTGTAATCGGTGTACTGGATCTTGTTGCGGCCGAAGTACTGGGCATGCGACACCGCGGGCAGGAATCCTGCGCAAAGGAGGGTGACGACGACCGCCGCAAAGGCCTTGTAAAGCTTCATAATACTGCTTTCCACTCGACCGCTGGTGGGCACGGGAGAGGCAATCGCTCTATAAAGTATAAAACGGACGGGTGGGAATCAACAAGACCCAACGCGGTCTAATACTCGAAGCGGTACTTGAGGTCGAGGTTGAATTCGTCCGTATCCTGCCCTGCGATTCCCGCTCGGTTCCTGCGCGAGTTGTAAATGAACTGGGAGCGGATGAGAAATTTGTTACTCAGACGGTATTCGACGTTCACCTCCTGTTCTCCCCCCACCGACAGCCCCCGCCGGTACTGCAGGTAAACGTCCTCCCACAGGTAGCGGCCGACCCCGACCAGGGTCTCCTGCTCGAGCGTGTTGCCGGCCTGCGACTGTTCCTCGATGCTGCGCCGTTCCACGTCCACCGTGAAGCCGGTCATCTGCGCATTGATGACACGCTCCAGCGCGTTGGTCGCGAACCCGGTGGCGAACATGCTGCCACCCAGCATCCGCCAGATGTCGGCCTCGGAGTACCCCGGTTCGTCGTACGCGAGCGATATCTGCGGCTCCTTCTTGTCGTAGGGCCACGACAGCGTGAGATAAATGTTGCGGTCGGGACCGTCCTGCGAGCGGTGCGGCGTGTATGCCTCGATCAACATCGCGGGCCGCAACGTCTCCGCGGCCGAAAAGTCCATGTTGCCGCTCGTGATCGTGAACTTGTTTCCGTACAGACGATACGACCCGCGCAGCACCGCCATGTCGCCGCGGAAGTACATGCCGCGCTCGTCCTTCTTCAGAATCACGTCGCCCGCCATCTCGACGTTCAGATCCTGGTTGCGGATCCAGACGTTCTTGGGCGCGCTCAGGTCGACACTGCAGATCCAGCCGGGCTCGTCGGTCGGCAGCGTGAAGGCCGATCCCTCCTCGGCGCCCGCGGCCAGCTCCAGGTAGATGTTGGCCTCGCGCACGTCCAGCGCGCCGGTAACCAGCGGCAGCTTGCGCCCTTCGCGCCACTCGTTGAGCCGCGCCACCAACGTTCCATCCAGCAGGACGTCGACGTCCGGGATGGATTTCAGCCGGAACTCGTGCAGCGTGAGATCGGCGCGGTAGTCGACCGGGCGGTAGTTGGAGATGCGCGCCCATCCCGTCGCGACCACCGAGCCCTTGTCGCCCGCGCGCGCATTCAACGACGTGAGGCGGACCATGTCGTCCACAAAGTCGATCCGCGCCGTCAGGTTGCTGAACTGCTCCTGCATCCCCACCGCGCGCAGCTCACCACGCGTCAGCGTGAGCTGCCCCTGCACCGAAGGCGCGGACGGCGTGCCGCCTCCGGTCAATGATCCCGACAGCTCCCCGCGCAGGTACGCCACCGCAGGCACGTAACGCGAAACGCCCGACAACTCGCTCCCCACCGGTGCGATATCGACGCGAAATGTCATCGGCCCCTCGGTCTCGAGCCAGGCGCCTTCGCGCAGCGATATCATCAGCGGGAACGTGCCCGAGATGTGCGCATCGACTACCTCGCGCACTCTTACGTCCTGAACGTCGAGCACCCCGCCGCGATACGCCACCTGCACACTGGCCGGCGGAATCACCCGGCCCGGCCCGGCGCCGGGAACACTGGTGCCGACGGTTGTGATCTCGGGGTCGGACAGCGTCCCGGTCAGCGTCACGAGGCCGGTGAAGTCGGCCGAGATCGGGGCGGGCCGGTGCATCGCGGTAAAGAAGGTCCCCACCGGGAAATGCGCCAGCCGCCCGCTGGCGGACACCGGCACGTCCCAGATGCTCGCGGGCCGTTCGCCCCGCGCGAGGCGGACGGGAGATACGTCGCTCTCCCATTCGCCGCGCGCGACGATGCTGTCGCCGTTTGCGATCATCTGCAGGTAGTGCAGACGGTGGACCGAGCCGTCGAACGAGAGCCGCGCGGCCAGTTCGTCGAACCCGACGCTGTCGACGGCGCCATGCACCACATCCACGTCGAGCCGGGTGCGCGGGTTCTCCTGCGGTCCTTCGAGCAGCAGATCGAAGTCGCCGCGGCCACGCAGCAGAACCGGGGCGCGCAGGGCGTCGCGCAGCACAGAGAGGTCGACACCGCGGCCCCACAGGGTCAGATCCATGGTCCGCGTGCGCTCGCTGTAGGATCCGGCCCCGCCGAACTGTCCGCGCCCGGACGCGAACACGATGCTGTCCGCCAGCACGCCGTCGTCATCCGCGTAGATCGAGGACGGCGCCACGGTGCGCCAGGTGTCGAGCGGGGTCGCGATCTCGGCGTGGCGGATCTCGATGCGCGACTTGCGTCCCTGCGCGTGCACGTCGAGGTCGACCACGATGGTGGTGTCGCCCCGCGTCGCGCGCGCGTTGTGCACGCGCACCACCGACGTGTCGACCTCCAGCAGGAACGTGGGGTTGTCCAGCGCGCGCTCCCAGGCCGTGCCGTGGCGCCCGGACAGCGACACGGTCACCGTGGGCGCCAGCGAGCCCACGTTGCGCGCCTCCGCCTGCACGTCGGCGCTGTCGACGGTCATGAACTCGAACGCCACATTGCGCGCCGACCCGTTGAGATTGAGCTGGAAGTCCTCGATGGGCCCCTGGATGTGGCCGGTCAGATTCACCGCCCCCTCGATGGGCGGCAGCTTGAAGTGATTCCAGAAGTACCCGAGATCCGTCCCGTCAACGTGGAACACGATGTCGGTGTCCCCGCCGTCGGCAACCTCACCGCTCCCCGCCACTCGATAGCCCGGCCGTTCGAACGCGAGCCGATTGATCGTCAGCCCGGTGCCGTCGCGCCACAGCCCGCTCCCCACCACCGAGAAGTTCTCGAATCCATCCACCACCGCGCGGTCGAGGTCGCCGCGCCACGCATACGTTCCCTCGCTCTTGTCGTGCTCGACGCGCACGCGCCCGGTCATCGACATCGGCGGCAGGTCCGCGTCGGTAATGAAGCCGCGCGACAGGTCGAGGTCGCTCACGCTGCCGTCGAAGACGAAGTCCTCGCTCGGCAGGTCGATGCGAAACGCGCCGTCCACACCGGAACCGAACACCTCGCCGCGGAAGCGGCGGAAGTTCACGCCCGACGGTCGCGCGAGCCCGGAAAACTCCACGCCGGAGAGCTCGACGCCCAGCCCGGTGCCCGAAACCGACCCGGCCACTTCCAGCGAATCCACCGTACCCGACAACGCCAGTTTGCCGGCGAATTTCCCTTCCAGCTCGGGGGCAATACCAAGTTCGTGCAGTTCGGGGAGCGAAATCGGATTGAAGGTGACGTTCACGTCTTCGAACAGACCGTGGTGGAAGCGTCCGGTGGCGAGGACGAACGACTCGTCCAGGCGCACGCCGAAGTCGTCGAGGAAGAGCGTGGAGCCGTCGGTGCGCGCGGCCAGCCGGACCGACGACACGGTTTTTCTGGAATCGACGAGGTACGCGTCGCCCTCGTCGATGGTGAGACTTCCCTCGCCGAGCTTGTATCCACACGATCCGGCCAGGTGCACGTCGCGGACTCCCAGCTGGGTACGGTTGCCGCCGAACGTCATCTCGAGACCGTTGATGCGGAAGTTCCGGACGTCGACCACCGGCGACACGACACCGCGCTTGCGGGGCGCCGGGGATTCGTTCTGGGGCACCGGCAGCACCAGCCGGCCCTGCTCGTCCTGCCGCAGGTGGATCGCGACCCCGTCGAGTTCCACCTCGTGCACAACCAGCCGGAACGCAAACACCGGCATCAACTCATAGGTGACCGAGACGCGGTCGGCACGAAACACGTTGTATGACGCCGAGGGGGAGTCATAGCGCAGCACCGGATTCTCGAGCACGATCGTGTGCACCAGCGACCCGGATATGCCGTCGATGGAAAATACGAACGGCGAGCCCGCCAGGTAGTGCGTGTTGACGTACTCCGCCACCCGGCCGGGCAGCAGCTGGCTCTGGCGGTGAATGACCACGAGAATGACCGCGGTCAACACCACGGCCACGCCGTAGGAAATCCGGCGGCGCAGGCGTGCCCGTGTCTTCTCGTTACTGGCGGTTTCCGTCATGACGCTAGAATATCTGTCCCAGGCTCAGGTACCACGTGCCACCCGGGTCGCTGTAGAGGTCGGGCTTCAACGGGTAGCCGTAATCGAGGCGGATGGGCCCCACCGGCGTATTGTAGCGAATCCCCGCCCCGATGCCGTAGCGCACATCGCCGGGCCGGGTGTCCGCCGCGGAACTGGTCAGGTTGAAGTCCGATCCCGATACGTCCGCAATGGATCCCCACACGTTGCCGCCATCCAGGAACACGGCCCCGGAGAAGTTCCAGCGCGCGAGAAGCGGTAGCGGGAAGCGTGCCTCGACGTTGGCCAGCAGCAGGAATTCTCCGCCCAGCACGCGATCCGTGCCGGTCGCGTCCACCTCCCGCGGGCCCAGCGCGGCGTCCTGGTATCCGCGCACCGAGTTGGCGCCACCCAGGAAGTAGCGGCTTTCCACCGGCACCGTTTCGGAACGGCCATACACGCCGCTGTAGCCGACGCGCGCACGCCACGCGAGGACGGAACGTCCACCCAGTCCCCGGTAACGCTGGTAGTTGCCGGTAAACTTGTAGTAATCGTTGTCTCCTCCGAGGAGTCCGCCGGCCACCTCGCTGCTGAGCACGCGGTACTCCCCCCGGTGGGGATCGAGCAGGAAGTCGCGCAGGTCGCGGCTCACCGTGACCCCGAACTTGTGCGAGCGCGACCGTTCCTCCGGCAGCCCGGAGGGGCGGCGCCGGATATCCTCGAACGACAGCCCCGACAGCACCTCACTCTGGCGGCCAAAGTCGTGGTTGAACCCGATGGCATAGCCGATCGTCCTGACCTCCAGGTCGGGAACCGTCGCGTCGCGCTCGATGTACCCGTTGAGCCCGATTCCCAGCTTGATCCCGAGAAACCGCCGCTGCTGAAAGACGGCGTCATAGCGATAAAACGTGCTGGTCACGTCGAACTTGTCGACATCGACTTCGTTTCCCTCGAAGAGATCGAACGCATATTGGGCCTTCAGCCGGAGCGTGCGGCCGGTTCCCGCCAGGTTGCGGGTGCCCCACTCGGCGAACACGCGGCTGCCAAGCACGTTGCCCACGCCGAAACCGCCCTCGATCCACGACCCCTTGCGCTCGCGCACGCGAATCCGGATGTCCACCGTCCGCTCGATCGGGTCGATGTTCTCCGGAATCACGTCCACCACGGTGAACAGGCCGGTCTCGAACAGGTTGCGCTGTGTCTTCAACAACTTGTTGAAGCGGCAGATCTCTCCGGACTTCACCTCGATCTCTTTTTCAATTACCCCGCGGCGCACGAGCCGGTTCCCCTCGATCGTCAGCGCACCCACCTTGAGCTGGGTTCCCGGCTCGATCTCGAAACGGATGTGGACACGATAGTTCTCAATGAAGACCGAATCCGCCACCGCCACGCCGAGGTAGCCGCGGTCAAAATACTTGCCCTTGATCCGGTAGATGTCGGTGGCGAGCAGCGACGAGTTGTAAGGGGCTCCCGGTTCCAGCAAGAGTCCCTCGCGCAGCCGCGACTCCTCCATCAGCAGATCCCCGACGAACGACACCGTCGCCACGCGCGTCGCCCTGCCCTCGTCCACCACGATGTAGACGTTGGCGAAGCGGTCCTTCTCCAGGTACTGGACGTGATCGAGGCGCACGCGCGCCTCCGGGAAACCAATGGAATGGTAGTAGGCTTCAAGCTGAACGACGTCGCGCTCGATCTGCCCCCGATTCAACCGCGGACGGCTGAATATCGAGAACATCGACGGCTCGCGGGTGCGCATACGCGCCTTGAGGTCCCCGGTGGAGACCTGTTCGTTTCCAGAGATGATGATCTGGCTCAGGAAGACCGACTGGTCCGGCGGGGGCTCGGCGGCGCGGGCCGCGCGGGGCGAACTCACGAGCTGCAGCAGCACGGCGACCGAGATGGCGTACCTGGCGGCCGCCTTGACACAACGCCACCGGCGGGTGTAAGTAACGGGCGACCCTTTCTCGAATCCTGGGAGTGACGTGCGACCCATCTTTCTCCGGCCGCGTTGGCGGCGCCTCGCTGCGACCGCTGTTCTTCTGGCGGCGTTGCTTTCCTGCAGCCACAGGGAGAGCCACCAACCACCGCCGCTGTCCGGGGACGAGCTCTACCTTGTGGACTCCTACCTGCGTGTACGGCGCGCCAGCACGTTCCACCCCCAGCAGACCGCCATCGCCGACAGCATTCTCACACGGCTCGCCGGCGACATCGATACCCTGCGCGTCGCCCAGACCGTTACCGCCCTCAACGCCACACCGGAACGCTGGGCGTTCATCTTCAAGACGATCGAGGACCGCCTGGCCGGGCGCGACTCCACCTCGGCATCAGAACCCGCCGGGCGCTGACCCCGTACAGCGGGCCAGATCCATTACCACCACGAACCCCATCAGCAGGATGACGAGGATGAATCCGCCCTGCATCATCCACTCGCGCGCGCGCTTGTTGATCGGGCGCCGCGTGATGCCCTCGTACGCGAGCAGCGCCAGATGCCCGCCGTCGAACGGAAGCATCGGGAGCAGGTTGAAGATGCACAGGTTGATGTTGAAAAAAGCGAGAAACAGCAGCAGGTAGTCAAAACCCCAGTTCGCCACGTCGCCGGCCATCTGGTAGATCATGATCGGTCCGCCCAGCGTCTTGATTCCCATCTGCCCGGTGAAGAGCTGGCGCACGTAACCCACGATCTGCGCGATCATCGAATTCGCGGTTGTGAACCCGTTACCCATTGCGGTAAAGAAGCCCTCGCGGCGGCGCTCCGAGTACGGACCGATTCCGATCACGCCCACGGTCATGAAATCGGAACTCGACCCGGGCTTGAGCACGTCCTTGGGCTCCGGAACGATGCTGTCGGAATACGCGAGGCCGTCGTGCGTCCAGCGCACGTACACGGCCTGACCCGGATGGCCGTTGATGATCCGGCGCACGTCGTCGTAAGACGTCACCGTGGTGTCATTGATGGCTTCGATCACCGATCCGGCCTGGATGCCCGCCTTCGCCGCCGGCTTGTTCTTCTGCACGCGGCCGATGCGCGACGAAATGTGCGGATAGACCCCGATCGTCACCCGCCCCTTGTCGCCCTCGGGCGTCAGCGAAACCGTCTGCGTAACGCCGTCACGCCGTATCTCGACCGGGCGCGGCTGGCCGGGATTCTCCACCAGCCCCGACTCGACGTCGTACCAGTCCCGTACCGGCGCCCCCGCGACACTCACAATGGTGTCGCCGGGCACGATCCCGGCCGCGGCCGCCGGGCTGTCGGCGGTCACCTCGCCCACCTGCGTGGTGGGGATCACGCTCAGACCCTCCACCATGAACACACCCGAGTAGAGCAGGATCGCCAGCACGTAGTTCATGAACGGACCGGCAAACAGCACCGCCGCGCGCACGGTGCGTTTCTGCGTGGTGAAATAGCGCGAGCGTGGGATCTCGCTGTCGGGCGCCTCGTCCAGCGGTCCGCGCGGACCCTCGGCTTCCGGTTCCGGGTCGTCGGTCAGATCGGACTCGCCCGCGAACTTCACGTAGCCGCCGAACGGCAGCGCGGATAACGTATACACGGTCTCCCCCGACCGGTACCGCAACAGCTTCTTCCCGAATCCAATCGAAAAGGTTTTCACGTAAACGCCGGCAAGCTTCGCAACGATGAAGTGCCCGAATTCGTGAACGATGACCACTACCCCGAGAACAAATGCACCCGCAATGATGGTTGTCAGCATGTATCCCTCTGGTGTCTGGTGACCTGTCAGGCCGTGTGTGTCCGGTGGTGTTCCTGAATCCAGCGGCGCGTTTCCGCGTCCGCCACGAAGACGTCTTCCAGGGTCCGGATGGGACGCGAACCCATCGCGTCCAGCGCGGCCGCGATCACCTCGCGAATGCCCCCAAACGAGAGCCGGCCCTGCAGGAACGCCGAGACCGCCACCTCGTTGGCGGCACTCAGCACGGTCGGCGCGGTGCCCCCGGCCCGCGCGGCCGCGCGGGCAAGCGCGAAACACGGGTAGCGGCGCTCCTCAACGGGACGGAACGACAAATCCGGAAACTCCAGCACGCTCGAACCGAGGTCCGAACGCAGCCGCCGCGGGTACGAAAGCGCGTACAGGATCGGCAGGCGCATATCCGGCTTGGACATCTGCGCGAGCATCGACCCGTCCACGAATTGAACGATGGAGTGCACGATGGACTGGGGGTGCACCACCACGTCGATCTTCGAATACGGCAGATCGAACAACCAGTGGGCCTCGATGACCTCGAGCCCCTTGTTCATCAGGGTGGCGCTGTCCACCGTGATCTTGGCACCCATCGCCCAGGTCGGGTGCGCAAGAACGTCTTCAACCGATACGTCAGCGAGGTCATCCGGGTTCCGGTCGCGCAGCGATCCACCCGACGCGGTCAGAATGGCCCGCCCGACGTCACTGACCATCGAACCCGCGAGGCACTGCGCAATGGCCACGTGCTCGCTGTCGATCGGGATCAGGCCGACGCCCGCGCGCTGCGCGGCGGCCACCAGCAGTTCACCGCCCGCGACGATCGACTCCTTGTTCGCGATCGCGACCGGAATGCCCGCATCGAGCGCGGCCAGCGTCGGGGCAAGCCCGACGAACCCGACCAGCGCGTTCACGACCAGGTCGGCGCCGCTTTCCCGCACCAGCTCCCCGAGCGCGGCTTCTGTGAAGCCCGCGCAGCGGTTCGCCAGGGCCGCGTCGCCCTGCAGTTCCGCCCGCGCCGCATCGCCCGTGGCCACGATGCGCGCGCGCGGGTGGTCACCCGCCTGCGCCCGCAACAGCGCCACGTTTCGGTGTGCCGCCAGACCCACCACCTCGAACTCGCCGGGGTGACGCCGGACCACATCGAGCACATTCCGGCCAATCGAGCCTGTCGAGCCCAGAACGACCACTCGCTTCAAATCGAAAACCGCCTGCGAATACGTAACTTACTGAAAAATCACGAACTTGAGGAAGTAGTATATGAGAGGCACCGTGAAGAGTAAACTGTCAAATCGGTCCAGAACCCCCCCGTGGCCGGGGATAATCCGGGACGTGTCCTTGACTTCCGCGTCCCGCTTGAGCATCGACTCGAACAGGTCGCCCAGGAGCCCCACCAGCGAGGCCAGCCCCCCGACCGCAACCGCCCGCAGCGTGTCCAGGTAGGGCGCGAACGTAACCGACGCGATCCACCCGGCCAGCCCGGCGAACATCACCCCGCCGAGCGCACCCTCCCAGGTCTTCTTGCTCGACACACGCGGCAGGAGCGGTGTCCGCCCGAACAGCGAGCCCACCGCGAACGCGCCCGTGTCCGACGCCCAGGTCAGCGCAAACGCGAGGAACACGAACGACGCCCCCTGCTCGTAGGGCGCGTCGATCAGCCGCGGCAGTTCGCGCAGCAGCACCATGTGCGACGACAGGTACGCCACGTAGATCACGCCAAACACCGTCGTCGACACGTGGAACACCGCCATGCGCCCGTCGCGGCGGGTGAGTTCCAGGCCCATCAGCGCAATCACGACGAAGGTGAGAAAGAAATTCGCGTAGAAGCCGCTGCGAAAGAACACGTAGGTCGACAACGTCACGCCGCACAGGATGCCGATCCCGCGGTAGGGCCGGATGCCCTTGTTGCGCATCATGCCGTAGAACTCGAGCATCCCGAGCACGATCACGAGATCGACGAATCCGAGGAACGCGTAACCACCCACACGCGTCACGTAGATGAAAGCCGGGATGAACACCACGCCGGCGGCAATGCGCTGCAGCGTCGTCCCCAGCCGGCCGCGCCCCGCCACCCCGGGCGCCCCGGGACGCTGGTCAGGAATGGCGGCCATAGCGGCGGTCCCTGCTCTGGTAGGCGCGAATGCCGTCGATCAAGTGGCCTTCTGCGAAGTCCGGCCACAGCACATCCGTGACCCATATCTCGGAGTACGCGATCTGCCACAGCATGAAATTCGAAACCCGCATCTCTCCGCTGGTTCGAATCAGAAGGTCGGGGTCGGGCAGGCCGGGGTCGTACAACGCGCGCTGGAACGCGGCCTCGTCGACCGCGTCGGCCGACAATTCGCCGGTCGACACGCGCCGGGCGATACTGCGGGTCGCGTCGAGGATTTCGCCACGCCCGCTGTAGCTGAGCGCCAGCGTGAGGCGCAGCCCGGTGTTGACCGACAGGCGCTCGATGGTCTCGTCCAGCGTCCGGCGGGTCGCGTCCGGGAGCAGGTCGAGGCGGCCGATCGCGCCCAGGCGCACATTGTTTTCGTTCAGTTCGAGTTCCTCCCTGCGCAGCACGTCCTGCAAGAACATCATCAGGCCCGCCACCTCGGCGCGCGGGCGGTTCCAGTTCTCGATGGAGAATGTGTAGAGCGTGAGGTATTCGATGCCGATACGCGCGCAGGCGCGCACGCACTTGCGGACCGGCTCCGTGCCGGCACGGTGCCCCGCGAGACGCGGCAGACGCCGCTTCGTCGCCCAGCGGCCGTTGCCGTCCATGATGATGGCGATGTGTCGGGGTAGATTTTCCTCGGCCCTGAGCGCCTCGATCTGGACGTCGATGTCGGTACCCATGGGTTCCAACGTCACCACATGCGGTCCGCGGGGCGGACCGCCCGCGGCTACAACTCGAGGACTTCCTTTTCCTTGGCTCCGACCGCGTCGTCCACCCTCTTGATGAACTGGTCGGTGAGCTTCTGGATAGCGTCCTGCCGGGCGTGCATCTCATCCTGAGAAAGCTCGTGCTCCTTCTCGAGCTTCTTGAGTTTCTCGTTGGCGTCCCGGCGGATGTTGCGCACGGCAACCTTCGCGTCCTCACCGATGCGCTTGACCACCTTGACGAGGTCGCGGCGGCGCTCCTCGGTGAGCGCCGGAATCGGCAACCGGATGGTTCCGCCGTCGTTCTGCGGATTCAGTCCCAGGTCGGACGCCTGGATGGCCTTCTCGATCTCACCGATCTGCGACTTGTCCCATGGTTGGATCACGAGCGTGCGCGGATCCGGGACGGAGATGTTCGCAATCTGCTTGAGCGGGACCGTCTGGCCGTAGTAGTGCACGCGGATGATTTCGAGGATGGCGGGGCTCGCCTTGCCGGTGCGGATCCCGCTCAGTTCATGCAGAAGCGCCTCCAGCGACTTCTGCATATGCTCTTCAGTCTTCATGTAGAGTTCGTCAAGCATGGATCGCCTCCAACTTCATGAGACAATGGTTCCCACCGGCTCGCC
>DASUGO010000163.1:0-19943 GCA_036273975.1 Candidatus Krumholzibacteriia bacterium | reverse complement strand
CGGGCCTCGAAGGCGCGCTGGATCAGCGCGCGCTCCTCCGCCGCGCGTTGCTCGGCAATTTCTGCCCGTTTTTCGTCGAGGGTCTCGCCGAAGCGCGCGGTAAACGTGACCGCCTGGTTCGAACCGGCGCCATCGCGCGAGTAGAATGCATAATCCAGACCGTAATTGAACGCCCCGACCCCCAGCCCGAAGGTCACGATATCGTTGTCGTATCCCGCGCGCAGTGAGATGAACTTCGAGAACGCGTACTCCGCGCCCGCGTGGAAGCGTGAATCCGCCACCTCGGGCAGGTCGTACTGGAGCATCAGTCGCAGCGCCGAGCCGTTCTCGAAACGGCGGGTCCATCCCGCGCCGGCCATGATGGTGCGGTCAACTTTGTCGCTCTCGAGGTCGAGCTTGTACTGAGCGCCGACGATGTCCTGCAGGTTGACGCCGACGGAAAGCGATTTCGCCGCGTCCGGAATCCAGCGCAATCCGATGTCCACGCCCGGCGCGGTGCTCGAGTACGGGTCGACGATCTGACGGTTGATCTTGAAGCTCGCGCCCATCGCCAGCGAACCCAGGAACCAGCCCGACTGGCGCTCGAACGCGTAGGTGAACAGCAGCTGACTCTCGGAGTAGTTACCTTCTCCCAAGGGGCGGCTGCCCTCGTCGTAGCGGTCAAACGTCGTGCCGACCCGCGCGTAGCCGACGCCGAACGCGCCCGCCGACAGCGTCGGATAGACGAACCCGAAGTAGGTGTAGTCCGCGCCGGTGAAGTCGCCGTACAGCGGCATGTACATGGCCATGAACTGGGTCGACCCCGCGTTCTTGAGCGCCGCGGGGTTCCAGTATACCGCGCTCGCGTCGTCGGCCAGCGAGACGAATCCGCTACCGAGCCCCATGCCGCGCGAGCCCGCGCCCAGCGAGAAGATGCTGCGCGAACCCGCGTCCTGCGCAAACGAGGATGCCGGAGCGGCGAGCAACGCCAGCAGCGCGAGGATCACTCCGGTCGGGTTGATTCTGCACACCACGCGTTTCATCACTTCGCCACCGCGATTCTGAACTTGGTCGATTTGGATCCGGCGCTGATCACGCACACGTAGACGCCGTTACGAACCACGTCGCCGTTGCTGTTGCGGCCGTCCCACTGCGTCTCCTGCGGGCCCGCCTGCGCGCGGGCATCGCCACCGGCAATTGCTTCTTCCCACACCAGTTCACCGGTCAGCGCGTAGATTTTGAGGCTCACCGGCGCCGCGCGTTCGAGGAAGTACGCGATCTTCGTCGCCTGCGAACCAGCCCGGAACGGGTTGGGATAGTTGTGCACGTACTCCTCGAAGTTCGAGGAGAGGACCACCAGCGAACGCGATGTCAACTGCCCATCCAGCGGGCGCCCGTTACCGTCGGTCACGCCGAGCAGCTGACCGGAGCCCGGATCGCGCACGACCAGCCCCCCGCTGCGAATGCCGACGCTGAACTCGGTGGCGCGCGGTGCGGGATCGAGGTCCACGCTCACAACAGCGGTCACCGACGCGTTGGGCGCGATCGTGCGGTCGCTGCCGCCGGCGGCCAGCGCCAGCACGACCGGGTTCGCGGCCGGGTCGATCACTTCGTAGGGCTGCGCGCCACCCAGGTCGACGCTGAGACGCTTGAGCGTTTGCGCGAGCACCGCGTCGCTCAGCGCCTTGCCATCCCGGCCGACCACGGTGATCGCGATGGAGTCGATCTCGGCCGCGGGAACGTTGGTGTCCGTGACGTTGTATGCGATCCGGAATCCAAACAGGTCGAGACCGGACGCCCCACCCGGGGCGACCGCGTTCGCGAGTTCGAGTGTCGACGAGACATCCGTCACCGCGACCGCCGAGCCCTCGGTCACCATCGCAATCGTCGCGGTGCCGGTCACCACCTGCGCCGGCTGCCCGCTGTTCTCATCCGGCGGAACGGTGGAGATGAACACCGTGATCTGGTCGGGTCCGGACGGAAGCTGCGGGGCCACAACCACCCACTGCACGGGTGTTCCAATGGCGAACGGCTTCGCGGCCGTCTCGCCACCAGCCAGCGCGAATCCCTTGCCGGCCGGAAGGCCGATGGTCAGCATGCCGGGCGAGCCGATACCGGCCGCGGGCGCCGGGTTCTCGACGGTCGCGGTAATCGTGAACGGTGTCGCGACACCCACCGTGTTGTCGGTGGCATCGGGCGGTGCCGTGACCGCAGCCAGCGCCGTGAGCGACGCGCGCGGTACCACCGCCACGGCAACGGTATCGGCCGACGACGGCACGGGGTCACCGGAATTGGCGTCAGTGCCGGTGAAGGTCACAAAGATATCGGACGCACCGCGCGGTGTTGTGGGCGCGATGATCACGTAGTCGGCCTGCTTCTGCGCCCCGTCGCCGTTGCCGAGGTTTCGAATCGGCGAACCGACCACCGAGAAGCCGGCGGGCAGCGTGAGCGTGGCCACGACCGCGTCGGTGTCCGCGCTCGGTGTCACCCGCGCGCGCACGGTGAAGTTCTGCGCGACACTCACGGTATCGTCCGTCGCACCGCCCGGCGCAAAGACGAACACGTCCGGCGCCGCCAGCGCGCCGCCGGTGCTCACGGCAACCAGTTTCTCTGCACCCGGCACGGACGCGAACGCCGCGCCGCCGGTGTTCGCGTCGAGCGGCGTCGTGCTCAGCGAGCACGCAAATGCGAGCGCACTCTGTGGCGCCGGCGGTGCGGTGACGTTCCACACCACCGGCTGGCCGGCGGTAAACGTTCGCACGAGACTCTCGTTCACGCTGAAGCCCCCGCCCGGCGGCGGGGTCAACGTAACCTGCGCGGCGCCGAGCAGGCTGGCCTGGCCGCCATTACTGACGACCGCGGTCATCTGGAAGGTCTGGTTGGTGCTGACGGTGCCACCCACCGCACCCGGCGGCGATGAGATCACCAGCGTGGTCGTGAGGTCGGCCCGCGTGCGTGTCACCACCACGTGCGTGTTGTCGATCGGCGGCTCCGGCGTGACCGGCTGGCCGGAGTTATGCGAAACCACGCCGGGCAGAATATTCGCGCTGAACGTCTCGAGCGGCGTCGGCGTCGGCGGTGCCGTCACGTCGAACACGAACGTGTGCAGCGAGTCGGCGTCGATCGACTGCCGGATCAGGCTGGTGATCGCCACCGTCGAGCCATCGTCGTTTGCGAGCGCCACGAGCACGCTGTCCACCTTCTCGCCGCTGTTCTGCACCGTCACGTGGATCTGATAGTTGAACCCGGTGTTCACCGTGTCGCGGTTGGCGCTGGCGTGGTTGACCGTCCCCACGCCCACCGTCGAGATGATCGCGAGGCCCGCCACACCCTGCACGTTGACCGACGTCGCGCCGGTGTCGCCCACGAGGCGCGACGGCTGGTTGCGGTCGGTGCCCGCGACGCCGAGCGAGATGTCCACGCTCCCCGGCCGGGTTCCAGTCGCCACGATGGTATAGACGAGCGAATCCACCGCGCCGCCCGCGAGGCGCCACACCGGCGTCCCCGACGCCAGGGTGGCCGGCGCCGTCACGACGTAGTCGATCTCATTCGATCCGCCAATCGAGAACGCCAGGTCGTCCTTGGTGGGCGGCGTCAGTTCGACGTCGGCGCCCCCGGGGTTGCTGAGTTCAACAATCAACTCCCACGGATTCGACTGTCCCTGCGTGACCGTCGGCTGGGACGGCCACACACCGCTGATGTCAAGTACCGCCGGCGTCTGCACGGTCGCGGTCGCGAGCGAATCCAGCGCCGCCTGCTTCGCGGCCGACGCGCCGGAGTTGTTGTCGATCGCCGCGTCGATCCCGCTGGTAAACGTCTCCAGCGGATTCGCTGTCGTCGCCGCGGTCACCGGCAACAGCTGCTGCACGGTCTGACCACCGGGTACCAGCGCAATCACCGGGAACGAGGCCGGCACATCGCTCAAACCATCGGTGTCCAGCGAGAGCTGGACGTCACGCGCGTCGGCCTGACCGGTGTTCTGCACCTGCACGGCGACGCTGAACGCCTGGTTCAGGTTGACCTCGGGCGCGTTGGGCGCCTGGATGGTCGTCGTCGTGATGCGCACGCTCGGCGGCGTCTGCACGAGCACGGACCCGAAGCCAGCGCTCGTGGTCGTCGCGGTCCCGGTCTGCGCGGTGTTGATCTCCGTCCACGGGATCGACGCGTCGATGCGCGTGTCACCCGCGATCGAGCCGGTGCCGGTTACGTTGAACAGCAGGCTGTCGACCGTCCCACCCGCGAGCACGTTCCCGCCCGCGACGATCAGCGTCGGCGGATCCACGGTCCATCCCGCTGTCGAGCCGTTGAACGTCAGCCCGGAACCCGCGAGGTCGAGGGTAACCTCGGCGCTGCCGCCGTTCGACACCGGCACGCGCACCGCCCACGCCGCCATCTGCCCCACCGTCACACGCGGCTGCGAGGTGTGCGTCGCGTTGATGACCACCGACGACGCGGTCTGCACGATGATGGTCCCGCGCCCGCCGTCGAACGTGTCGTCGAACACCGTCAGTGCCTGGTTGAGGTCGGTGCCCTCGACACGGCCATTAATGGCGATCACGCCCGGCGTGGTGCCGGTCTGGGTGATCGAGAACTCGATCTGGTTGGTACCGCCGTTCGCCGCAAGCAGCGTATCCCCGTCCATGAACGCGGTGGGGCGATCCACGACAAAGGTTCCGTCGGTCGTACCACCCGGCTTGATGAACGTCAACCTGGTCTTGTTCGATGCAAAGTCGATGTCGATCGGCGACGACCCGTTGTTGGTCACCCTCATCGTCGCCGTCCACGGCACCGATTGTCCGGCCGTCACCGTGGGCCGCGACGTATCGATACCCAGGATCGCCAGTTGCGGCGCGGCCTGCACGGTCACACCATTCGTCACCGTGCGCGTGACCTGCGACGTCACCGCGTTGGCGGTGTAGGCGAGGTCGATATTGAAGTCATACGGGCCGGTCGCAATCGCGCCCACCGGCTTGTTCTCGAAGGTGAGCGTCGCCGTCTGGCCCCCCGCGATCGTGTCGACGACGCCGGGGTTCAGGAACGCCGAGTACGAACCAGCGAAATAGACCCGCGTGAGTCCGCGGTCCAGCTTCACGGTAGCGGCGCCGACCGGGTTGGAAACGTCCACACTGAAGCCGGCCGATGCACCCTGCGTCACCGGATTCGGAAACGGTCCGGCGGTGATCTGCAGATCCGGCGCGGACTGGACGGTGACACTGCCCACTCCAGGCGCGCTCAATGCGCCGTTGCTGTTGGTCTCGACGCCCGCGACGGTCAGATTGATCGTCTTCGCGCCCGGGCTGCTGAACGTGCCGGTGCCGTTGGTGTGCAGCAGGAGCGTGCCGGACGCGCCCGCGGCCAGCGTGTTGCCGCCGCCCTGCAGCGCGACCGCCGGCGCGAATACGGTGCCGCCCGTCGAATTCTGAATCGCGATCCCGAAGTTGCTCGGCAGCGTGATGCGCGCGGCCGCCTGACCCGCGTTGCGAACGGCGACCTCAACATCCCAGTCAACCGATGTTCCCGCCGTCACCGTCGTGCGCGACGGGGTCACGCTGTCGACCACGAGAACCGCCGGCGCCTGCAGCGTGATCCCACCGCTGCCGCTGTCGGTGGCCGAGCGCACCAGACCGGTGTTGTTCTCACTCCCCGCTACCTCGCCGCCAATCGACGCGAGCCCCGCGGGGCTGCCGGTGGTCGTCACGGTGAACGTCACCGTATCAATCTCGCCGCCGGAGAGCTTCACGCCACCGCCGGCGAGTGCCGGCGAAAGCGAATACACCCACCCCGTCGAATTCGGGAACGACAGTGTTGTCGTGGGGTCGACCAGAACGAGGTCGACATCCGCCCCACCGGTGTTCTCCACCGCCATCCGTATCTTGTAGGTCTTCGTCTGCCCGACCGTCGCGGTTGTCTGCGCCGGCGCAATGCTGCGGATCGCGAGCGCGCCCGGCAGCTGCAGCGCAAAGTTGCCGGTGCCACCGTTGGCGGTATTGGCCGAAACCGGCAGACCCGAGTTCTCGTCCGTGCCCGCAACAAAGCCGGATACGATCACGGTGCCGGTCGAGATACCGGCCTGGCTGACCGCGAACACCAGCGAGTCGGTGGCGCCGCCCGCGAGCACCGCGGTGCCCGCGGTGACCAGCGCGGCCGGGGGCAGCAGCGTGTATTCCGATGTGACGTTGGTCCCGCCGCCGAGCAGGTTCAACTGCAGGCGCGTCGACGCGGGCGCGAGGTTCAGGTCGACCGCCGCACTCCCCTGGTTGCGCAGCACCATCGTGATCGTGCCTGCATCGGACTGCTGGCGCGTCATCGTGGGCTTGCTGGCGCGAATGCTCACGATGCTGAGATCGGGCGCGTTCTGGACGACGATGTCGCCGGGCGTAATGTCGACGATCTGACTGCCGGCGCGGCCGTTTTCGGTCCAGTTGAAGACCAGTTGCGCGTCGTTGATCGCGCCTTCTGGAATGCCGGTCGGAATCAGTGTGGGCGTAAACGTCAATATCTTTTGCTCGCCACCCGCGATCAGCACGGAGCCGCCCGACAGGCCGGCATCGAAGCCGGCAAACTGGAGCCGCGTGGTCGCGGGATTGAGCGTCACGGTGGCCGCGTTCACGTCCGTGTTCGATACCGTGACGTTGAAGCCCACGCTGGCGCCCTTGGAAACAACCGGTGGCGTCAACGAATCGTAGGCGATCACCGGCGCCTTCTGGATCTGCACCGTTGCGGATCCATCGCCGGCTCGCCCCGCACCCGAGTTGACCTCGGTTCCGCCGAACGCAACCCCCATCGTCTTGCTTCCCGACGCCGGATACGTCCCCGCGGTCGGCATCGAGACGACGAACTGGTCCGTCTCGCCACCCGACAGCAACGTGCCCCCACCGGCCAGCGCGGTCGGCAGAGTCGCAAGCGGAAGCACCGTCGCGTCGTCAAAATCAGGAATGATCGCGCCACCCATCGCGAGATCGACGTCGGATCCGCCGGTGTTGCTCACCGAAACCGTCAGCGTCCACGGCACCGCCGCCCCGGAGGTCATCGTCGTGCGCGACGCGACCACGCTCTGCACCGTCACGTTGCCGGGCGACTGCACGAGTACGTTCCCGAGCCCCGACGACGAATTGAGCAACGCGCGCCCGCTGTTGGTCTCGACGCCGTTGATGGCTGCGTCGATGATGGTACTGCCGGTGATGCTGCCCGCCTGGCTCACATCGAATACCAGCACGTCGGTTTCGCCACCGGAGAGCACCGTTCCGCCACCCTCGAGCGCCGCACGCGGCGCGCGCAGCCATCCGGCCAGCGCGGGCGTAAAGGCCAGCGTCGCGCCCGCCGGGAGGGTGAGATTCACATCGCTCTGGCCGTTGTTGCGTATGGACACCGCGATGGTCATCGGCTTGACCATGCTCTGCGTCACCTTGCTCTGCGACGGCGTCACGGAAAGAATCGTGATCGTCGCCGGCGTCTGCACCTGCAGCGCGCCCTTGCCGCCGCCGTCGGTGTTGGCGACGATGGTCTGGCTCGTGTTGGGGTCGAGTACCTGCAACTGGCCCTCGATGGTCAGATTGCCGGCCGACATCGCGTTGCCCCCGTTGTCGGCGACGTTGAACACGAGCGTGTCGATCTCGCCGCCACTGAGCGTCGCCCCGCCGACGAATCCGGCCGGCGCCGAAATCGCGAACTGGCCGGTGCGGTTGGTCGCGGCATCAAAGAAGCGCAGCGACGCGGTGGTAAAGTTGACGGCGGCGCCACCGTTGTTGGCCACCACCATGCGCACCTTGATGCCCCGGGTCTGGTCGGCCGTAAATTTCGGCTGCGACGGCAGTATCGCGTTGATCGCAATGACCGCAGCGTCCTGCACGAGCACATTTTCGGTCGCCAGCGGCTTTGCGTACGCGAGCCCGTTCTCGGTGCCGGTCAATTGCAGCTGCGGCGTGTAGTTCCCCGCCGCGCTCGTCACCGCAGCGCCGAGGAACTTGAGCGTCGTGAGCCCCGGGGGCACCGTGGTCGGCCCGGTCGGGTCGAGCGCAGCCGAGAAACCGGTGAACGACAGCGTGGTCGTCGCCGGGGTCAGGATCACCGTCGCGCCGCCGGTGTTGTTGACCTGCACGGTGAACACAGTGGTCGCCTGCCGCGTCACCTGGTCGGGCAGGAGCGGATTGCCCAATGCGAGCGCGATTCCGGCCGGCGTCACGATGGTGGCCCCGTCGCCGGAACCGGTCGTCGTCACCTGCTGGTCGAAGGTCGCGCCGTTTTCCGTACCATGCGCGTCGAGTATCACGTCGTAGGTCCCGATCAGGAAGCCGGCCGGAACCGATTTCGGCTTGAACGTCACCAGCTGCGTCGCACCCCCGGCAATTGCGTAGGGCTGGATCGGCGCCGCACTGTAGGTGAGCGCGCCGTCGGTGAACGTGAGGCGCGTCATGGACGTGTCCAGCGAAACCACGCCATCGCCGTCGTTCTTGATGCTCATCTGGTAGCTGTAGAGCTGCCCACGCGACGCGACCGGCGGTGCCAGCGTACCCGCTACGTAGGCGAGGTTCGCCTCGGCGACGACGGTCCACGACGGCAGCGGAGTAGGCGCCAGCGAGTTGTCGACCACGGTCTTGCCGTTCACCATGCCTTCGGCAAACGCGTCAATCTGGTAAAGACCCAGCGGCGACGCGGCGCCGACGGTGACGGGGACGTTGAACGTTCCGGTCGCACCGCCCACCAGCACCAGTCCCAGCTCCGGGGCCGGATCCTGCGAGAACAAACCCGTGCCCGGAATAAACGACAGCGTCAGATCGCTGATCGTCGTCGCTTGCGCGCCGTTGTTGCGCACGTTTACGGCGACCGTCGTCTGCTGGCCGCGGCTGACGATCGGCGGCGCGGTGATGCTCGTGATTTCGATGCTGGTTACCAGCACCGACTGCGCGGGCAGCGAACACGCCAGGCTGAACGGCGATCCAAACGCGTCGGTTCCGGCGAGCGACAGATTCGGCTGGTACAGGGCGGGCGTGAACGCGGCATCCAGCGTGGCCAGATTGAACGCCAGCGCCACCGTGGCCCCCGGACCCGCGACCGTCGGCGCGGCCAGAGTCGCGCTGTACGAGTGGACCCCGTCCGAGAAATTGAAGGTGGTCGCGGTGGACAATGTCGCGCTGGTGGTGGACGTATTCTGGACGTTCACGCTGAACGCAATATCGTCCCCCGGCACCACAATCGACGGCACCGGAACCTCGTCGCACGCAAACGCGGGCGGCGGCGCAAACGTGATGTTGATCGTGCCCGACGCGGTACCGGTCGCGCTCGTCATGGTGACGAGCGACGGACCCGGCGTCGTGGACGCCTTCAGGTCGAACACGATCTTTCCGGCCGCGTCGATGGCCCGCGCGGTGCCCCCCAGAATGACGCCGCCGTTACCGGCCGACACGTTGACCTGCAGTCCGGCTGCGACCTGGTTGCCGTACGGGTCGCGGATCACGCCGCTGGTGATCGTCGTCGTCGCCGTCCCGTTGGCAGTGATGGTGTTCTGAGTTGCGGTGGCGGTAATGACGCCGGCCGGAGGCGCGGCGCTTACCACAACCGCCGCACCTTGCCCGGACACACCCGGCACCCCGACGGTGTTCGCGCGTACCTGGTAGGTTTCCTGGACGGTGTCGATCACCGTGGTCGTCGCCACCCCGTTGGTCAGCGTAACCGGGTTCGCGCCGAACACCAGTCCGGTACCCGGATTCCCGCTCAGGACCACCTGCGTCGCATCGTCGTCGACCAGGTTGTCGTTGGTATCGTACGCCGACACCGTGACGTTGACCGGCGCACCCGCGACCGCGGTGGCCGCACCCATCACCACGGTGTAGTACGCGATGCCGCCCGCGACCGTCGTGACGTCGAAAGTCACCTTTTCCCGCGCGGCCGGCGAGCCATCCAGAATGGTGGCCGAAACTGTGTTCAGACCCGCGGTCTGCGATGTCTTCAGGCGCGCGAGCGCCCGCCCGTTGGCCAGCGTGGTGGCGATGCCGTCGGTGGAGTCACCCGCCGCGTCGCGCAGGTAGGCGGTCGGCGGCGGCGGCGAACTGACGATCAGATATGCCACGTTGGCGCCCGCGACTGGATTCCCCCACTGGTCCCGCACCTCGGAACGCAGCGCCTGTTCCGCGTCCACCGGGAATCCGCTGGCGTCGCCCGAGACTTCGACAATCCGGTACGCCGGACCGCTGGACACCGTGATCGTTGGGCTGGTCCCGGTGGGCGTGCCACTCTGGGCGCTCACCGTAAACGTTTCCGCGACGGTATCCCTGACCGTGGTCGTGAACTGACCGGCCGTCAACGTCCCCGACAGAACACCCAGGGTCGCGCTGCCGGTGTGCGAGAGCGTCACGAGGGTCGTGTTGTCCTGCGTCACGGTATTGTTGTTCGTGTCACGCGCGCGCACGGTCACGTTGGTCATTTCGTTGGCCGCGAGACTCGTCTTGACCGGCGTCACCAGGTAATTTGCAATTGGCCCCGCGATGGTTGTCACCGTGAAGTCCGCGCGCTCGAGCCCGGGCGGGTTGCCGTCGAGGATCTGCGCGCGTACGATGTTGCTACCGGCTACCGTGCCCGTAGTCAGCGTCGTGGCGGCTTCGCCCACGGCGCTGGATGCCTGCGAACCCGGCGACACATTGCCGCCGCCCTGCAGGACCGAGAACGAGACCAGCTGCCCCGCCACCCGGTTGCCGTAGCTGTCGAGCACGCGCGCCGTCAGCACCTGTCCGGCGCCCGCCACCACACCCGTCGGACTACCGGTGACGTTGGCCACGCTGTACGCGGCAGCCGGCTTGATCTTCACAATACCGCTGAAACCCTGCTTGCTGCCCGCATCGCGCACGCGCACGCGAATGCGCTCGGCGACGGTGTACGACTCGCTCCGCA
This sequence comes from Candidatus Krumholzibacteriia bacterium, assembly GCA_036273975.1. Taxonomy (GTDB): domain Bacteria; phylum Krumholzibacteriota; class Krumholzibacteriia; order WVZY01; family JAKEHA01; genus JAKEHA01. The sequence continues at coordinate 9,080 of DASUGO010000163.1, read as the reverse complement.
CCACCGCGCCCGCCACCAGCGTCGCCTGTCCCTGCGACAACGTGCCCGCGGCCACCACCGTGCTGTCCAGATCGTCCACCGCGACCAGATTGACCCCGTTGCCCGCGCCGATCACCTTGTTGCCGTAGGTATCGCGCGCCTCGATGTTCACGTCGAACAGCGCGCCCGCAATCACGCTGTCGGGCGCGGTCACCGCGTAGCCGGCGATTAACCCGGTGTCGGTGATGGTCACCGCGCCGATATCGGGCACGAGCGCGCCCGACGACGCCGTAATGTCCCAGTTGCCGGTCTTCGTCGCGCGGCCGTACAGCGTGCGGGTGCCACCCACCAGGTTGAACTGCGTCACGGTGGCACCGAAGTCGGTCAGGCTGAACTGCAGCGTGCTGCCCACTTCCGGCGTCAGCGTGACCTGGCTGTTGTTGCCGGTATCGATGTTCAGGCCGGCATCCAGCGCGTCGACCTTGAACGCAAACGACTGTCCGGCCGGAAGCGTCGTGCTGCCGAGGAACGTGATGCGCAGCGCGTTGGCCGCGCTGGCGTTGGTATTGACCGTAAACGTGACGCGTTCGAGAGCCGGCGGCGTTCCATCGTTGATCTGGGCGTTGACCGTATTGGCGCCGGCCGCCGTCGCGGTGTGCAACGTCGCAAACGCGTGACCGGCCGCGTCCGACACGGTGATACCGTCGTCGGGGTCGCCGACCGCATCCTGGATGAACGCGGTCCCATCCGGCGCGGTCGCCACCTGGAAGGTCGTCACCGCGCCGGCAACCGGATTGCCGTACTGATCGCGAACCAGTACTTCGAGCGGCTGCGTGCCGCCCGCGGTCACGCCGCTGGCGTCACCGCTGATCTTGACCACGCGATACGCGGGACCGTTGCTCACAACGATACTGCCGCTGGTGCCGCTCGGCGGACCGCCGCCCTGCTTCTCCGCGGTGACCGTGAACGACTGCGCGACCGTGTCGAGCACCGTCGTTGCGAACACGCCGGCGGTCAGCGTGCCCGTCGCGGCGCCGAACTGCGCGGAACCCGACGACGAGAGCTGAATCTGCGTCGTGTTGTCGTTCGACACCAGGTTGTCGTCGGCGTCGTACGCGCTGATCGTCAACTGCGTCGACTCGCCCGCGAGAAGTGCGGACTTGAGCGGCACCACGGTGAAGTACGCAATGCCGCCCGCCACAGTCTGGACGGTATAGTCGACTCGCTCCAGCGCGGGCGGGTTTTCGTCGCCGATGATGGCCTTGACCTGGTTGGTGCCGGCGACGACGCCGGTGGTCAGCGTGTTCGACGCATCCCCCGCCGCGTTGGTCACGACCGGCGTCCCGGAAATGCTGCCACCGCCGCTCACGATCTGGAACGTGACCGGCTCGCCCGGCACCGGGTTGTCGAAGTTGTCGTACACGCGCGCGACCAGCAACTGCGGCCCGCCCGCCGCGACGCCGGTGTTGTCGCCGGAGATTTTCGCGATCCGTTTGGCCGCGGCGGCGGACACGGTCACGATGCCGCTCACGCCCTCCTTGCCCCCAGCGCTCGCCTTCACGCGGATCGGCTCGGCGAAGGTATAGGTCTCGGAAACGATGGCGCTGCCGGACACGAGCGAGGCCTGCCCGACGAGCAATGTCGACTGCGCGGGCAACGAGCTGTTCGCGTCGTCGACCGCGGTCAGATTGACGGTGTTGTTCGCGCCGGCGACGACGTTGTTGTAGACGTCGCGCGCCTGCAGGTTCACGTTGAACGCGACGCCCGCCACCACCGACGCCACGGTGGACACGCTGTAGTGGTCGATGACACCCGTGTCGGTGATCGTCACCGGCTGGGTATCCGATCCCAGACCTCCGCCGCTCGCCGTGATGTCCCAGGAGGGGTTGGCAACGGTGGAGCGTCCATAAACCGTCTTTGTACCCGACGACAGCGTGACCTGCGTGACGGTAGCCCCGAAGTCGGTGAGGCTGAACACGATGCCGCTCCCCGCCTCGGGCGCGAGCGTCACGAGCGCGGAATTGCCGGTGTCGACATTCTGATTGCCGTCGATCGCCTCCACCGTGAACTGGAACGACTGATTGGCCTGAACGGTCGAGGGACCGACAAAGGTGATGCGCAGGTTGGTCGCGCCACTGGCGATGGTGGTGTAGACCGCGTCGGTTACGGCGCCCTGCGCGATGGCGCTGGTCGACGCGTCCACGGTGTTCGCGAGCCCCGCCGTGCCGGGCGCGACGAAGCGCACCGTGGTCTGGCCGGCCGCGTCGGTGCTTCCCCAGCGCGCGGTCGGACTCAACTGCGTCGTCGTGTGCCCGGGGTCGGAGGCCAGGGTTCCACCGTTCACCGAGGTGATCGCCAGGTCGACACGCGCGCCCGGCACCGGATTGTTGAACGCATCCTTGAGCGTGGCCGTGACCACTTCGAACGCGCCCACCGTGACACCCTTGCTCGCGGGTGTCAGCACCAGGCTGGTGCCGGTGCCGGCGGTGCCGGTCGCCGTGAAGTCCACGCTGGGCGTGCTGCCCGACGCAATCAGCGCGCGCAGCTGGTTCGGCCCCGTTGCCGTTCCGAGCCTCCACTCATCGCACGTGACGCGGCCATCCGCAGCGGTCGTGCGCGTCGAGTCCACACCACCGCCGGAGATCGCGTCCACGCTGCCGCCGCCGGACAGGAGCCGGAACGTCACCGGATGACCGGCGACCGGGTTGTCGTATGCGTCGGTCACGCGCACGCGCGGCGCGATCGGGACGTTGGTATCAACGGGAGCGCTCTGTCCGTCCCCCGTTTCCAGTACGACGATGTCCGCCGCCGCGTGCGAAACCACGATCGCTCCCGACACATCGCTCGCGCCGCCATCCACCGCGGACAGCGTGATGGTCTCCGCAAGTTCATCTTTGATGCGCAGCGCGACGTCACCGTTGTCGCCCGCGACAAACTGATACGTTGCCGCGTCGTCCGACCCATTGACCAGGTTGCCGAACGCGTCGGATGTGGACCACTCGACCACTCCATCCCCGACACTCCCACTGCTGGTCGACAGATTTACCGTGCCGGTGTAGCCGGTGGCAATATTGCCCTGCGCATCACGCGCGGTCAGCGTGACCTCTTCGCCGAGGCCCGCGGTCGCCGCGCCATCGACGGTCCATTCAAAACTCGCGATCGCGCCGGCCGTGAACGACACCACCGCGGAGTCCACCACCGCGGTCCCCTCGACGTTCGCCTTGACCGTGCGCAGTCCTGGCACCGTGCTCGTGAGCGTTCCGGTCACCTGACCGAGCGAATTGGTGACACCGCCCGGCTGGTTGAGGATCGCGTTCGCGGACGGACTGACCGAGAGCGTCACATTCTGGCCCGCAATCGGATTGTTGTTTGCGTCGCGCGCGGTCACCGTGACCGTGCTGACCGACGAGCCGTTGGCGGTTACCGGTGTGGTGGCATCGACGATACTCGTCGCGCCGCTCACCGGGCCCGCGGTGAACGTCACCGATGCCGCGGGCGACGTGAGCGGCTGGTCATTGATCGATGCCGACACGGATACCGTCTCCGCCTTTGTGTTCGTAACCACACCCGATGCCACACCGCTCGCGTTGGTGGTGGGGGGCACCGGATCCACCTTGACCGCGGAACCGGTCACCGAGATCACGACAGTGTCGCCCGCGCGCGGGTTGCCGAACGCATCGCGTGACGTGACCGCGGCGTTGCTCTGGGCGACACCATTCGCCAGAACCGGGCTGTTCGCGGAGATCGACGACACCGACAAACTCAGCGGCCCCACCGTCACGTTGACCTGGTCGAAGCCCGCGAGTGTCGGCGAGCCGCTGGCGGTGATCGCGGTCAGCGAATGCGGTGTGCCGCCCGAGACCAGCGTGCCGCGGTAGTCGACGCGCACCGAACTCTGTCCGGAGAGAATGGTGACCTGCGCCACATTGGTGGTGTGGTTGGCGGGCAGGTAGAACAAACCGTGGCCGGCGAACACATTGACGGTGCGGTTGGCGGGAACCGGCGAGCGGTTGCCGAAGGCATCGAGGACGTTGATCCGGTACGGCGCGAACTCGCCCGCGGTGACCGTCGTATCACCCGGCGCCCACGCCAGCACCGCCGGCGCCGCGGCGTTCACGGTGATCGACGGCGACGCACCAATCGGAACCGGCGCGCTGCCGGCGGGATCCGATGCAACGACGAACGGGTACGAATTCTTGGTGGTCGCGGCGACGGCGCGCGCGCCCGGGTTGGCGCCGCCCGCGTCGTCGCCATACGTCAGCGTGACCGTGTTCCCAATGCTGAGCGTGTCGATGTCGATCGTGACGACGCTGCCCCCCAGTGACAGCGACGGCGTGCCGCCCACCTGGCTGGTCGAGACGGTGATGAATCCGGGCGACGTCGACGACGAGGTCTGCGGGGGGGTCCAGCCGGCGGGAATCGTGATGCTGATCGAACCCGCGTCGATCACTTCCGCCGCGGTGTAGGTGATGCTCCACTTTCCCGCGGTGCCGGCCACAACCGGCGTCGAGGGGGCAATTCCCGCGCTGCCCGATCCCGGTCCCGAGCGCGCGGCCGGCGCCCAGGCCAGACCCGCGAGCAGAACGAGCGCGGCAACCGGGGGAAATCGACGTGGGTTCATGCGTCCTTCGAGTCCTGTTGGATCACCGGAAATCGACCGGTAACGGCGATGGCACAACCGGCGAGTCAGACCGTGCAACTCCCATGCCCCGGTCCTTGCGGACCCGGCCTCGCGCCACGATCGCGGTAAACTCACGCGGAGGCGGCGCCGTTGGGCAGACGGGGGAATAGGCTCAATGCTAGCAGCCCCCGAGGGCAGAAGCAATGACAACAGGCAATTAGCGGAAAGTCCGCAGACTCCGGTGGAAGTCTGGGGAATCTGCCCCGGTCATTTGCCGGGTGGTGGCACCGTGATGACCGAGTTGCGGCCGTCGAAGCCGTCCGGCTCGCTCTCGGGGTTGGTGGGGTCGAACACCCATGACTTGCCGTCGACCACGAACTTGTACGCGTAGCGCCCCGGCCCCAGCGGGTAGAACAGGGTCCAGTCGCCATCGCCATTTTCATCCGTCATCGGGTCGGAGGTCGGCGACCAGTCGTTGAAGTCCCCAACGAGGTAAACCTTTTTGGCACTTGCATTTCGGTAGCGGAACAGCACGCCGCCCCCCACCAGTTCCGGGCCACCCACGTGCACGGGTGGGGGCGGGCTGCCGCAACCGGCCAGCGCGGCCAGCGCCATAACGATCCAGATGAGACGTTTCATCGCAGCTCCAGTCTGTCGCCCCGGCGCACCAGGACGAGTTCCGACGCGCGTCCCGCCGGACCCGCGTCCACCTGCTGGGGGTTGCCGGGGTCGAGTTCCCATGTGGCCTCATCGACCCAGAAGAGATACTGGTGCCGGCCGGCCGGGAGCGCCACCTCGATCTCCCACAGCCCATCGTTGTCGTCGTCGGACATCAGGCCGATGTCGGCCTCGCCCGCCGGGCCGTCGCCGCGCGCCCAGTTGTTCTCCGGCCAGCTGCCGGCCAGCTGGACCCGGTGGGCCGACGGCGCGAAGAAGACAAAACGCACGCCCGTCTCCCCCGCCTGTGCACCGGGCGCGCGCGAACGCGGCGCCAGCGACGCGCAGCCGGCCGCGCTCAGCGCCAGCACGATCAACCATGGGATGCGGGACCGCATGCCTGACTTCTTACGGCAGCCGGACAATGATTTCAACCTTGATCACCGTGACATCCTGGAGCGCGCGCTCGTGCTCGCGCAGCGCGGCCGTTATCTCGCCCGCGCGCTCGCGCGCGAAACCATCGTCCAGCACGCCGCGCAGGTAGCGCTCGCGGCCGGTATCCGCGAAGTCGTTGATGACGGGATCGAACACCAGCGGGTCGAATCCGAACCCGGCGTTGGCCTCCAGCCGGCGGGTGCGGTAGCCGGCCTCCACATACCCCGCCGCGAAGCGGTCGCCCCCGTCGTACCACACGAGCCGCGCGTCGGCGCCGGCGCGCCACGGTCCCGCGATGGCCCACTCGATCCGCGCGCGGCCGCCGGCATGACGGAGTCTTCCGGCGATGTCCTCGGCCACGGCCACCGCGTCGATGCCGGCGTCGATGCGATCGCCGTCCTGTGCCGCCGACAGCGAGAATACCGTGAACGTATTCAGGTCGGCCGCGGCGAGGCGCGGCACGCTGAACGCATCCCACAACGACAACCACACGTTCTGCTCCGGCCAGTCCACGTTCAACGCGCCGGGCGTCGTGCCGTAACGCGCGCGCGTGTATTCGCCATCGCCCGAGATGTCCCAGCCGCGCCATGTGGTGCCCGCATGCAGCGTGGCACGATTCACTTCGGCGCGCGAGCCGGCCGCGATCGCGTCGAAGTCGAAACGGGTGTAATCCCACTGCGCGGACACGTTGGCGCCGTCGCGCGTGGTCTCCAGACGCGCGATGCCGCGCGTCGTCTCGCCGATGGCACGCGACGCTTCGGCCGGCGTGGTTTGCGACGGCGTGGTGACCGCGAAAACGCGTGCATCGGCTCCTCCCCAGCCGTACGCGCCGGTCACGCGCAGCTGGCGTGTCACCGGATACGCGAGCCACAGCGCCGACGCACGGCGCTCTTCGCGAGTGGACCATGTCTCGGTTCGAATTCCCGTGCCCGCGCGCTGCGCGTCGGTAAACGCGCCCGGGTTGACGCCGCGCTCGTTGCGCCAGGTGTACCCCAGCTGGCCGCCGCCGAGGGATGCGGTCAGTTCGAGCGCGGCGACATCCGAGCCATCAAACGACGGCTGGTAGGCGTACACCGAAGTATCGGCGCTCGCGCCGGATGCAAACGGGCCGAGATCCGGCGTAACCGCCGCGCCGCCCGGGTGGCGCGACGTTTCGTCCGCGTACAGGCCACGCAGCGCGAGCTTCGACGACGCCAGCACCGCGGCGGCGCCGTGCCGGCGGAATCCGGCATCGTACCCGAACACGCCCGCGTCGCCGACCAGGCCCATCGGATCCGACGATACCCACGTCGAGTCGTTTTCGAAACCCGTGAGCGTGAGTTTGCCGAGTTGCGCCTCCACCGCGCCGCGGTCGAAATACGCATCGACGCGCGCGGGTGACCAGGTCCACGAGGAATCGTGCGTCGCGGCCACGGCGTGCGCGCGCAACTTGTCGAAGGTCGCGGAGACGAACCCGTCGACGCGCTGCACGCCGTCAGCATCGCCGTCCTCGCCCGTAAAACGGCCGATGTAACGGACGCCGAAGTTCGCGCGCGCAACGCCGCCGGTTTCGTCCGGCAGCTCGGTGCTGAGAATCAGCCCGCCGCTCCGTTCGACGAGCATGAGCGGCGAGCCGCGCTCCGGCGTCGGACCGGGATTCTCCGGATCGGGAATGGTCTTCCCATCCACGACGAACTTGTAACGATAGGTGCCGGCCACGAGGAACAACCCCACTTCGAAGCGATCTTCCACGCGGTTCATGCGCTCCACCGTGGGGTTCCACTGGTTGAAGTCGCCCACCAGATAGACCTCGGCCGATTCCGGCGCGCGCAGCGAGAAGATGACCTCGTCCATGTCAACCCGCACACCGGCGCGCGCCGCATCGCCCAGCAGCGCGGACCCGATCAGCGCCAGCAGCGGGAGGACCAGATGGCACCGCGTACGCATCAGAAATCCCCCCGGATCGTGAGCGAAACGACGTCGCGGGTATCGGCGGCGGGCAACCCGTCGCGGTCGTCGAGCAGGTTGGGTCCGTCACCGGCCGCGCTCCATCCGTAGGCCAGCGTCACCCACGTCCGGCCGGTGGGCCGGAACTCGAGGCGCGCGTAGACCGAACTCGATCGCTGCGTCTGGTCGGCGACGATCCAGCGCGCGTACAGCGCGCTCGTCGGCGTCCAGTTGACGCGCGCTTCCACCGCGGTGCGCGCTACCGCGTCATCGCCGATCCCGGTCAACGCGGCGTGCACCCCGCCCATGAAGCGCTGCAGCTCGCGACGGTACCCGGCCTGCACAAAACCGGCGTCGCTTTCCGCATGGCCGTGGAACTCGCGCCGCTCGGCACCGCCGCGCAGGAGCAATTGCGAGTTGTCGCGCAGGAACGCCCGCGCACTCGCCTCCAGCGTGCGGGCGTGCGAGTTGACGACGACCGATCGAACTTCGTCGCGGTACGTAACGCGGCCATCGAGTGCGTAACGCCGGTGCGCCACGTACACGCCGGCCTCATTCGCCACCGTGCCGGGTTGCGACGCCGCGAGGTCGTTGACCCACTCGCTCCCCACCGCCTCGTAACGATAGACCGCGTCGACCCATGCCTTTCCAACCGCCATGCGCCGCAGGCGCAGTTCGGCCGACGTCTGCGAATTCAGAGGAGCGGCGGCGGCGAAGAACGTCGCGTCCCCGTCAAACGAACCCGAAGGCAGGAACAGTCCATCGCCGGCCCCGGACTGCGCGTACGACACGATTGCACTGGCACCACGGAACCACGCGCCCGCCTCGCCCCGCGCGATGGCGCGGTCGTCCGCGTCGGGGGCGGCGCTGTGCCGGTACGAGAGCTCGGCGTGCGCGTGCGTCGCGGACAGACCCGCGCGCACGTCTTCGACGAAGCTCGCGTCGGCGCCATCGTCCAGCGACGCCGCGAGCAAACTGGCGTTCCACGGCCCGTGGCCGGCGCCGACACTCGCCCCCAGCCGGTGCTGGTAGCGCGCCACCACGTCGTCTTCCATCGACGGCGCGCCGAGTTCGCCGGTGAAGAACCGGCGCTCGTCCCCGAACAACCGCAGCGAGAGCGAACCCGCGTCCCACAGACGGCGGTAGAGGTACTCGCCCTGCTCGATGGTGAACGCGACGCGCCCCAGCGCGTCGTCGGTGTCTTTCCAGTTTGCGGCACCCTTGAGGTAGGCGACGCCGGTCGCATCACGGCCGGCGGTGACATCGGTCATGAAGCGCGAGCCGTCCAGCGGCGAACGCGACTGCGCGTTCCACGCCCACGGCGACGTCGCGTCGCCGGTCACCACGCGCAAATCCAGCCGCGCGCGCGCCGCAACCGGAAACGGCGACCGCACACCTTCGGCGTGCGCCACCTGCGCGCACAACACCGCAAGCCCGAAGGCCACGAGGCGCAGCCCGTCAC
>DASUGO010000162.1:0-9727 GCA_036273975.1 Candidatus Krumholzibacteriia bacterium | reverse complement strand
CCTCGAACTTCGAGGAGTACGTGCACAACTATCCCAACCCGTTCCGGGCTGGTTCGCAGGCGACGAAGATCGCGTACTTCCTCGAACGCGCGGCGCCGGTGAGCCTCAAGATCTACGCGCTGACCGGTGAACTGGTGTGGGAAGAAGCAATTGCCGGTGGCGATGCCCGCGCGCAGGCGGGACCGCAGGAGACGCAGTGGGACGGCCGCAACAGCAACGGCGACGTGGTTCGTAACGGTGTCTACGTGTGCGTGATCAGCGCCGGATCCAAATCGACCAGGTTCAGAATCGCGGTGGCGAAGTGATGAAACGCGTGGTGTGCAGAATCAACCGGAGCGGAATGATCCTCGCGCTGCTGGCGTTGCTCGCGGCTCCGGCGTCCTCGTTTGCGCAGGACGCGGGTTCGCGCAGCATCTTCTCGCTGGGCGCGGGCTCGCGCGGCATAGGGCTCGGTAGCGGATTCGTCTCGCTGGCCGACGACGCGAGCGCGGTATACTGGAACCCCGCGGCGCTCAAGAACGCGGGGTCGACCCAGTTCATGGCCATGTACATGCCGCTATACGGCGACTTCACCGGCGCGGACTACACCTACTTCGGCTTCGTCTATCCGACGCTGTCGGCAGGCGCGTTCGGCGTCGGCTACGCGCGGGTCGGCACGACGTTCGACCGCTACGACGACAGGAGCAGCCCCCTGGGAGAAGGTAACTACTCCGAGAGCCAGCTGCTCTTCACCTACGCGTTCGAGCGCCAGTCGGGCTGGTTCCTCGGTTCGCTGGCGATGGGCGCGAGCTTCAAGATCAACCGCCAGATCGTCGACCCGTACTCGAGCACCGCACCCGGTGTGGACATCGGTTTCCGCTGGGTTCCGGACGCGGCGAAGTCGCTTTCCGTCGGTGTCAACCTGCAGGATGTCGTCGGCGCGCAGTACAAGCTCGTTTTCGAGAGCGACAAGGTCTACCGCACCATCATGGCCGGTGCGGGCTGGACACGCCGCTTCGAGAACGGTTCGGCGCTGCGGCTGATGCTCCAGTACGACCTGCCCGAGGTGGCGGATTCACGCTTCCACGCCGGCGCGGAGTACGCGTTCTCGAAGTTCATCTCACTGCGCGCGGGATACGACAACGATATCGTGACCTTCGGGCTGGGGGTCGGGGCGTTCAATTACGGTCTGGATTATGCATTCTACTCCCGCGATGGCGCCGGTTCGAACCAGGCGGTCACGTTTACCGCGCGCTTCGGCGAGACCCTCGACGAAAAACGGGCAGAAATTGCCGAGCAACGCGCGGCGGAGGAGCGCGCGCTGATCCAGCGCGCCTTCGAGGCCCGCGTGGCCGCTCATCGCAGCAAGGCGCGCGAGCTCGAGCAGCAGAACGATTACGCCGGCGCGCTGAGCGAGTGGCAGATCGTGCTGGAGTACGAGCCCGACGATGCGCCGGCGCGCGCCGCCGCCGCGGCCGCCAGAGAACAGGTGCTGCAGGAACAGGCGGCCCAGGTGCGCGACGTGGAGAACCAGGCCATCATCCGCACGCGCTTCGCACGCGGACTGGATCTGTTCAACGAGAACGACATGCTGGGGGCGCGCGCCGAATGGCGGGCGGTGCTGGAGATCGACCCGGAGAACGAAGGCGCGCACGAGTACATGGCGCGCACGCAGACGAAGATCGACGAGGCCGTGCGCACGCATATGACTCGGGCCGCGGCGATGGAGGCGGATGGGCGCCTGACCGAAGCCATCGCGGAGTGGAACAACGTGCAGCAGTACGATCCCGATAACGCCGCCGCGAAGTCCGCTATCGAACGCATGCGCACGCGCATCCAGTCGGTCAGCCAGGACTACGCAACCGCGCAGCGCCGGCTGCGAATCGTGACGCTGTACGACGACGCGCTGCGCGACTACAACGCCGCGCGCTACACGGACGCGATGACGAAGCTCAACGAACTGCTGTCCCTGCAACCGGACCACGCGGATGCAAAGCGGCTGCAGGCGCTTACCAAGCGCCGCGTGACGCCGCTCACCGACCAGGAGAAGGCGCGCGTCCGCGAGCTGTATCTGGCGGGCATGCAGCACTTCTCCAGGGATGAGTACGCGCAGGCGATCACCGAGTGGGAGAAGATCCTGGAGATCGACCCGACCAACGAGAGCGTGCAACGCAGCATCGACGAGGCACGCGAACGCCTGAAGAAAGTCCAGGAACGGAAGTAACCGTGGCCCGTCAGTCGGCAACCGTCGAAAAGAAGTTCGTTCGTGATCTGACCGTGCCGGCGGATGACAGCCAGCTGGGCCGCGTCCGCGACTTCGTGATCGAGGTATGCGACGCGGCCGGTTTCAGCACGCGCGAGATCTCCAATACCAAGCTCGCGATCGACGAGGCCTGCACCAACATCATCAAGCACGCCTACGACGGCAACGCCACGCCCGGCAATATCACCGTGCTGGCCGAGGTCGATTCGGGACGCGTGCGTTTCCGGCTCCAGGATCAGGGCAAGCACTTTGATTTCTCGGGCGTCAAGGACCCCGACCTCGACCAGTACGTGGAGACCGGCCGCAAAGGCGGTTTTGGCGTCTTCCTCATCAACCGTCTGATGGACGGCGTCGAGTACCACGCCACCGACAACGGCAACGAACTCGTCCTCACCAAGCGCAGCCAGGCCGCGCTCTCGGCGTCGATACTCCCGAGCCGCGTCCCGATGCGGGGGACGCTGCGCTTCAAGTTCATGGTGCGTGCCAGCGGCGGGTTGTTCGTGCTGGTGGCCGTGCTGTGGGGCTTTGCGATGGTACGCCAGACGCGCGACATTTCTTCGCAACGCGTCAGCCAGTGGAGCGAGAAGCGGCGCCTGGCCGAGAACTTCGCCAGCCGAAGCGTGTCCGCGCTGCTGGACCCCAGCGAATACTCCATCGAATCCACCAACCTGAGTTCGGACCTCGCGCGTCTGGCGGCGGCCAACGACGACCTTGCCTACGCGAAGGTCGTGGACGCGCTGGGCTCCATTCGCGCATCGGCGCGGATCGAAGAGGTCTTCCAGTCCTATCAGGCGCCGCCCGGTGACAAGTTGCTCGAAGACGGACGCACGGTGTGGACCCGGCACAACGAGGGCGACCGCGCGGTTCGCGACATCGCGGTGCGGGTGTCGGTGCAGGGCGCGGACGGGACCCCGTTCGACATCGGCGAACTCCACCTTGGCGTGTATGAGGACGCGGTTGATGCGGCGGTCGAAGACGGCCGCCTGCAGGCGTCGCTGCTGTTGCTGGTGGTGTTCGCGGTGGGCGTGCTGCTGATTCTCGGTCTGGTGCAGGTGTTCGTGCGCCCGATCCAGATCCTGACCGATGGCGTACGTGCCATCGGTGACGGCAACCTCGAAGGGAAACTGGACGTGCGCGGCCCGGCCGAGATCGGCGCGATCGCCGGCGTGTTCAACGAGATCACGGAGAAATTCAAGAAGGCCCAGAGCTCGATCCTCGAGCAGGAGAAGATGCAGAAGGAGATCGAGGTCGCCAAGCAGATCCAGCAGTCGCTGCTCCCGCGGCGGCGCCCGGAGATCAGCGGTTATGACATCGCCCCGCTCTACCAGGCCGCGGCCGAGGTGGGGGGCGACTATTACGACTTCGTGCAGGTGGATGACGACACCATCGGCGTGGTGGTTGCCGACGTGTCCGGCAAGGGGGTACCGGGTTCGCTGGTCATGACCATGATTCGCACCGCCCTGCGCATGGAGGCGCGCGGCAACCGCAACGCCTCCGACGTAATGTCCAAGATGAACGCGTTCGTGACCGACGACATGAAGAAGGGCATGTTCGTGACGATGTTCTACGTGGTGCTGGATTCCAAGAATCGCGTCATCAACTACGCGAGCGCCGGCCACAACCCGATGATTTTGTACCGCCACGAGACCAAGGAGACCTTCTTCCTCAACCCCAAGGGATTCCCGGTCGGTATCAGCCTTCCGGACGAGTCGCTGTTCCGCCGCTCGATCAGCCTGGAGAAGATCCGCCTCAAGAAGGACGACATGCTCGTCATCTATACCGACGGCGTGACCGAGGCGATGAACGAGCGCCGCGAACAGTATGGCGAAGAGCGCCTCCTCGAGATGGTGCGCAACTACGGTGAGATGTCACCCGAGCAGTTCATCGCGCGCCTCGACGCTGACATCCGCCACTTCACCGCCGGCTACCCGCAGAGTGACGACATCACGGTTGTGGCTGTGAAGGAGAAGATGACTGCCGACGATGTGCTGTACGGCATCCGCAAGAAGCTCATCGACCTGGTGGAAGTGCAGGGGATGAGCGTCAAGGATGCCTGCCAGCAGATGCGCATGTCGCCGGCCACCTACTACCGTTACAAGCGCCGGCTGGAAGTGATGGGCGAACGCGGTCTTCGCAACGACGTGTTGCGCGACGACGTGAGCCTCAAGCGCGTGAGTCTCGAGGCGCGCAAGGAGATCATGCGCATCATCGCCGCCAATCCAGAGTTCGGCGCGAAACGCATCACCGAGGAATACAACGCCGATCGCGCCGAGAACACGCGCATCAGCGAGCGCATGGTCTACGAGGAACTGAAGCGGCTGAATCTCAACACACGCGAACTGCGCCTGGACTACCTGCGCCGCAACCGTCTCCGCGACGACGACGGCGAGGCGGTCAGGGGCGTGGTGCCGGCGGCGGGTGGGACGCCGAGTGTGGTGGACGACCTGCTGCGCAGCATCCCGGGCATTTCGCTCCCCGGGGCGGGGCAGCCGGAGGCCGGCGCGCCTGCCCGCGGAGAACGGGATACGACGCCTCCATTGGACGACGTGCCCGCGCGCGGCGACGCGATGGGCGTGGCGGCGTCGTCGTCCGACGGTATCACCGAGATCCGGCTCAACGGTCATCTGGATTCCGCGTCGTCGGCCGGTGTGGAACGCCGGTTGCGTGACCTGATTGCGTCGGGTGCGGTGCGTATCATCGTGGATCTGGCGGACGTTTCCTACGTTTCCAGCGGTGGCTGGGGAATATTCGTGGGCGAGGTGCGCGGTCTGCGCGAACGGGGCGGCGACATCGTGCTCACCGGGATGACGCCGGAAGTCTACGACGTCTACGAACTCCTCGGCTTTGCTGATGTGTTGCGCGCGTTCCCATCGGTTGCCGAGGCGCGCGCGTTCCTGAGCCTCCCGCCGGAGCAGCGCGTGTCGCAGCCGCTGCCGGCGCGCGACCTGAGTCCTGACGAGGTGGCCGCCGCGCACGGCATCACGATCGATGCCGGGGCGGACGACACGCCACGCGAGTGGCAGAGCCTGCGCGTGGAGGCCACCACGGTGGGCGAGCGCGGTGAAATCGCCGTGCTGCTGCTGGGCGGTATCATCGATACGGTCAGCGCCGAAAAGCTGCGCGCCGCGGTGGACCAGATTATTTCCAATGGCCGCTACAAGATCGTCGTCGACATGTCGCAGGTCGAGTACGTGTCCAGCGGCGGCTGGGGCGTATTCACCGAGCGGCTGCGCGAAGTTCGCCGCGCGGGCGGCGACGTCAAACTTTTCGGCATGGATCCGGACGTCTACTATGTATTCACCATGCTCGGCTTCAACATCGTGCTGTCGTCGTTCGACATTCTGGTCGACGCGATCGAGGACTTCTCGCGTCCGGCGCTGGCGATGGGTTCCGGCGACACCGGGGATGGGCCCGGGCCGGATGCGGCGCGCGCGTACGCCCCCGCGGGGCGCGTGTCGGCGAGCGTGCCGGGCATGGATATCGTGTGGGAAGATGGACCGGAGCGGATGCGCATCGCGCGTCTGGCCGGCATCATCGAGACCACGGCGGTGTCGCTCCTGTCCGACGAGATCTCGCGCGAGGTTGCCGCGGCGCCGCGTGCGCTCGTCTTCGACCTGACCGGCGTCGAATATATCTCCAGCAGCGGCTGGGGACAGTTTGCACGCGCGCACGAGGCCGTCGGCGCGGTGGCGCTGAGCGGACTCGGCTCCGATCTGCTGGAGGTATACGATTGCCTCGAGTTCCGGTCGTTCATCACCGCTTACGCGAGTGACGGAGAGGCCATCGCGGCGCTCTCGGAAGTGCGATCGTCCGCCCCGCAACCCCTCGCGCCGCCCCCGGCGCCCGCGGCCGAATCTGTCCCCGATGCCGACGCGCACCTGGATGGAGTGGACGACGTGCTCAGCCGGCCGTCGCCTCCGGACGCGATACCCGCGCGGGACGACGTTCCGCCCGCGCCGCCGGTTGCCGGCCGGCCGTCCATCCAGCCGCAGGTCCGGCAGGATTCAAGTGATGACGCGCCGCGCCCGGAGCCGGCGGACGAGCCGATGTGGGGGCGCCGGTCGTGGCGGTCCGCCGCCGCGCCGCCGGATGTCGACATGAGCACCGCGCGCCAGGACGAACGGGTGGATCGCGACGAGAAGCTGCGCTCGCTTGGCTGGGAAAAGTACGGGAAGCAGTTGAAGAAGCACGCCAGTGACGACGGACACGGGCGCGGTAACGGCGAGGCCGAGGACACGCCCGAGGACGGCGGCGGGGAGGGTGCGGCGTGAGGAAGATCGCCGTCATCACTTCCAAGGGTGGCACCGGCAAGACGACTACCGCGATCAACCTCGGCCACGGCCTCGCGTTGTGCGGAATGAAGGTGCTGATCGTCGACTGCGATCCGCAGCGCAACGTTGCGATCGCGTTCGACGTGCGCGCGCAGAAGTCATTGGGCCACCTGCTGCAGTTTGGCGAGGTCGATGTGATCGAGGTGCGACAGAACCTGTTCGTGATCGACTCCGGCGGACGCGACCTGGCAGAGATCGAAATGCTGCTGGCTGCGCAGACCAGTCGCGAACGGCGGCTCGAAATGGGGCTGCGGAATCTGCAGGGTTGCGACGTCGTGATCTGCGATTGCTCGCCCACGGTCAATCTGATCAACATCAATGCGATCGTGTACGCCGACAACGTGATCATTCCCGTGAGCATGGACTACCTGGCTCAGGCCGGTGCGCGCCAGACCATGCAGATCATCGATGAGATCAATGAGCACTCCACCAGCAAGACCGGTATCATGGGGGTGCTGCCGACGTTCTACGACGGCCGGACCCGCCTTTCGGCGGATGTCCTGAGCGCGCTGCGGGAACGTTTTCAGGAAAAGGTGTTCAATACCGTGATCCGCGTGAACACGTCGCTGCGCGAAGCCCCCAGTTTCAACAAGACAATCTTCGAATATTCCCCGATGTCACGGGGCGCGTTCGATTACTATCAGCTGACCGAGGAGGTGCTGAAGCGTGTCTGACCGCCGCCGAAAATCGCTCGGGCGCGACCCGTTCGATGATGCCAAGGAGGCCACGGAGTCGAGCACGGTCAAGAAGCTGATCCGGGGCAAGTCCCCGCTCGCGCCCGACGCGCGCGAGGTCGAGGTGGCGATCCGGCTGACACCCGGTGCGCTGAAACACCTGGACCGCATCCGCGAGCAACTCGCGGCTCGCGGCCGCAAGATGACGCGCGACGAGATCATCCGCGTCGCCATCACGCTGCTGGCGGCTGAAGACATCACTTGATCCATCACGAGGTTGTGGCCCGGCAATGGGGACGGTATAGTGTGAAGGCGGCATGAGAGGGGCAGTGGCAATGGAAGGCTACGATCACCGTAGCGAGATCCTATCCAGCGGGACGAAGTACCTGGTTCAGGCCAGCTTCGTTCCCTCGCAACAGAACGTCGTCACGTCGTTGTTCCACGAAGGCGTTCTGTTGTCGCGGCACAGCGAGCGCGCCGGCGAGGACCAGAGTCCGGACGCCGTGCGCACGCGAGTGCGCCACGCGCACGATGTCTATCGCGCGCGGCTCACCGCGTTGCTGGATCTGCGCGAACGCCTGAAGAAGGATGTCGACGGCCGCGCGCACCTGAAGCTCGGTCAGGCACTCTTCGGCGAGCGCCTCTACCGCGAAGCGATGGCTGAGACCATCCGCTCCATCAAACTCGGGCTCGAAGATGCCACTGGCTATGCCATTCTGGGCAACTGTCTGCTCGCGCTTGGGGATTCCGAGAAGTCAACCCGTGCATTCCAGAAGGGCATCGAGCTCGCGCCGACCTATCCGGACCTGCACAACGATCTCGGAGTCGCGTATCTGCGCGCCGACCGCTGCCGCGAGGCGGTGGCATGCTTCGAGCGATCGCTGGAACTCAACCGGTACTATCAGAAGGCGTTGCTGAATCTGGCGTTGGCGCTCGCGCGCAACGTGGTGCTCAAGCAGGACTATGACCTGTCCCGGGACCTGCGGGCCCGGCTTCGCCGAATTCTGGATCTTAATCTCCAGCTCAAGCCCCAGCTCGAGGGAGAGGATTTCCGCGAGGCCATGCGGGCGCTGGAGATCGAGCGTTACGATACAGTTCACGAACGCCTCGCGAAACTCAAGGAAGAACTGGACACCCTGGCCGCGACGGATTTATCACTGGAGATATACTTGATCCTCAAGTTCCGGTCGGACGAGCTCACGGAGGGGGAGATCGACGGCCTCATTGAGCGGCTCCAGACGGAGCTGGAGGCGAATCCGGGGTTCGCGGACATTCACAACGACCTGGGTGTCCTGTATGCCGCAAAATGCAAGCTATTCGTTGATAAAGCCCATGAGGCATTTCGGCAGGCGCTGACGCGAAATCCGGGGTTTCGGAAGGCGGAGAAGAACCTCAAGCTGGCGGCTAACGACCGGCAGGGAATTCACTTCCTGTTAAAAGCCCTGTTGGACTAGCTCTTGCTTCGGATGCTGGACGAGGCAGATTATGGAAAAACTGATCATTTCCGAAGAGCGGACGAACACCGTGAACCCGGTGTCCGTGTTGACGCTGCGGGGCACCATCGAGACGACAAACGCGTCGGGGCTCGAGGAAACGCTTCAGCGGATCGTCGATGAGAGCTGCTACCGTATCGTGGTCGACCTGGGCGGCGTGAGCTACATCAGTTCGGCTGGCTGGGGAATCTTCATCAGCGAGATCAAGCGGATCCGCCGCAACAATGGCGATATCAAGCTGGCCGCGATGGTCCCCGAGGTACGGGAAGTGTTCGATCTGCTCGAGTTCGGCAACATTCTCAAACCATTCTCGAAGACCGCTGAAGCCATTCGCGACTTCGAAGTGGCAACCGACTCCGGCACCCACGGTGGACCGGCCGGGCGCCGCTAGGTTGCATCACACAGCGAGGGAAGAGACATCATGGCAGTAGATGGAATCGTCGTCAGCGTCATGTCGGGTGGTAACACCGGCGGGGTTTCCGTACTCAAGGTCAGCGGGTACCTGGATACGACGACCGCGAGCGAACTGGAGGCCGCGCTGTACGGGTTGCTGGACCGCGAGTGCTTCAAAGTCATCGTTGATCTCTCGGGCGTCAATTACATCAGTTCGGCGGGGTGGGGTATCTTCATCGGCGAGATCAAACGCATTCGCAATCACGGTGGCGACCTGAAGCTGGCCGGGATGGTGGGCGACGTCCACGAGGTGTTCCAGCTGCTCGAGTTCCACTCCATCCTGGAGGCGCACTCGACCACGCAGGAGGCGATGGACGCGTTCAAGCAGCTCGGCTGAGACTGCACTGAGACTTCGCGGACGGGGCGGCGCATTGCGCGGCCCCGTTTTCATTGGGTTGTGGCCGGAAAATTGTCCCTGGCACGGGATGTGCCTGGGCGGGGGCATGGGAACGGGATCGCCGGGATGGGTTCCTCCTCACTGCCCCAACCACAACTGCATTCACTTCACGGCCTTGACGCCGGACTGGCCCTTCA
>DASUGO010000161.1:0-25417 GCA_036273975.1 Candidatus Krumholzibacteriia bacterium | reverse complement strand
CGCGAAGCTGGGGCAGAACTTCCCCAACCCGTTCAACCCGGTGACGAAGATCGAATACTGGGTGGCGGGTGAAGGCGCGGGAGGCCGGAGCCCGGTGAGCGTGGTGGTCTATGACGTGCGCGGCGCGCGCGTGCGGACGCTCGTGAACGGCGAACGGGCCGAGGGGCGGTACATCGCGGAGTGGGACGGCCGCAACGACCAGGGTTCCCCGGTGAGCTCGGGTGTCTACTTCTACCGCATGACGTCGACCCGGTTTTCCGAGACCCGCAAGATGCTCCTGATCAAGTAACGCCAGGGGTAGATTTCAGGTATGGGCGCGCCCGCAATCCCTTGTGGATGCGGGCGTTCTCGTTTCCAAATCGGCGTTGACACTGCCGCGGCACTGGGGTAGTTTCGACTTGGCCGACGTCGAATCCGACGATTGCTCCCCGTTTCACTCAGGTATGGCCGAGTTGCCCGGTACCCCCGGCAGAGCTCCCAGACCCTCATCAAAAAAAAGAGGCTACCGTGCAGTATCCGCTGACCGAAGAGCAGCGTCTGATTCAGCAGACAGCGCGCGACTTTGCAGACTCCGTCATTGCGCCTGCCGCGGAGAAACACAACCGCGAGGGCAAGTTCCCGCTGGAGATCGTCAAGCAGCTGGGGAAGATGGGCTTCCTGGGGATGCTGGTCCCGGAGAGCTATGGCGGCAGCGCGGCGGGCAATTTTGCGCTCGTCCTCGCCCTCGAGGAAGTCAACCGCGCGTGTGCGTCCACCGGCGTCACCATGTCGGTGCAGAGTTCGCTCGTGACGGCGCCCATCGTCCACTGGGGATCCGAGGAACTCAAGCAGCGCTACCTCCCGAAACTCGCGACCGGTGAATTCCTCGGCGCGTACGCGCTGAGCGAGCCCGGTTCGGGCAGCGACGCGGCGTCGCTCTCCGCCAGCGCGGTGCAGGATGGTAACGAATTCGTTCTCAACGGAACCAAGAACTTCATCACCACCGGCAACGAGGCGGACGTCGTCATCGCGATGGTGCGGACCGACCCGTCGCACAAGACGCGCGGCATCACCGCGTTCATCCTGGAGCGGGGGATGAAGGGCTATTCCGTGGGCAAGAAGGAAGACAAGATGGGACTGCGTGCCTCCAGCACCACGCAGCTGGTGTTCGAAGACCTGCGCGTGCCGGCGGCGAACATCCTCGGCGAGGTGGGCAGCGGCTTCAAGATCGCCATGCACACGCTCGACGGCGGGCGCGTCGGTATTGCGGCCCAGGGCGTGGGGATCGCGCAGGCGTGCCTCGACGCCTCGATCAAGTACGCGGAAGAGCGCGAGGCGTTTGGCCAGCAGATCGGGAAGTTCCAGGCGATGCAGTGGAAGATCGCGGACATGGCCATGCGCGTCGAGGCCGCGCGGTTGCTGGTATACAACGCCGCGCGCCTCAAGGATGAGAAGCTGCCGCACGGCAAGGAGGCCGCGATGGCCAAGCTGTTCGCGTCCGAGGTCGCCAACGACGCGGCCCGGGACGCGGTGCAGATCCACGGCGGCGCCGGCTATCTGGAGGACTTCCCGGTGGAGCGTTACTTCCGCGACGCACGCATCACGGAGATCTACGAAGGGACGAGCGAGATCCAGCGGATCGTCATCGCCCGCAATGTGCTCAAGAATTTGAAGTGAACAACCCCGCCGAAACCAGGCACGGTACGGCCGCGAGGAGGTAACGTTGAAGATCGTCGCACTCGTCAAGAGCGTCCCCGATACGGAATCGAAGATCAAGATCAATGCCGACAGCTCGGGCATTGACCCGCAGGGCATCAAATTCGTGATGAACCCGTATGACGAATACGCCGTCGAAGAGGGCATCCGGATCCGCGAGCGTCTGAAGGACGACACCACCGTAATCGCCATTTCGCTGGGCCCGGACCGCGTGGTGGACGTGCTGCGCACCGCGCTCGCGATGGGCGCGGACGACGCGATCCACGTCAACGATCCCGCGTTCGAGGGGGGGGACCCGCTGGCCAACGCGCGCGTGCTGGCCGAGGTGATCCGCCCGCTGGGCGCCGGCCTGATTCTCGGGGGGCGCCAGGGAATCGACGACGACGCCTCGCAGACCATTCCGGCGATCGCCGAGTTGCTGGGGATTCCGCAGGCGCTGATCGTCACCGAACTGACCATCGACGGCGGAAACGTCACGGCCCGCCGCCGCATCGAGGGTGGCGACGAAGTCATCGAGTGCACACTGCCCGCCGCCGTTACCTGCGAGAAGGGCCTGAACGAGCCGCGCTACGCGTCGTTGCCCGGGATCATGAAGGCCAAGAAGAAGGAAATTCGCAAGGTCACGCTGGCCGACCTGCCGCTCGAGGCGAACCAGGTGGGCGCCGCCGGTTCACGCAGCAAGATGGTCCGCTACCACGCGCTGCCGGAGCGCCCGCCGGTGAAGATGATCGCGGGCGATGCGGCGCAGCAGGCAAAGGAACTCGCGCGGCTGCTGCGCGAAGAAGCCAAGGTCATCTAGCCACCGCGAAAGGACGACACGAAAATGGCAAACGGCATTCTGGTATTTGGCGAGATTCGTGGTGGCGGGCTGAAGTCCGTTACCCGGGAAATCGTGACGGCCGCCGCGGAACTGTCCGCGGCGGGCGGTGGGCCGGTGGCGATCGCGTTGATCGGCGACGGCATCGACGCGGCCGTGACGGAAGCGTGCGCGCTGCCGGTGGAGAAGGTCTACGTCGTCAGGGACACGCAGCTGGCCGCGTATTCCACGCAGGGATACACCGCGGCGCTGAAGGCGATCATCGCGCAGAGCGGCGCGAATACGGTTCTGTTTGCCGCGACCGCGATGGGCAAGGATCTGTCCGCGCGGGCGGCCGCCGCATGCGACGCGGCACTCTTCACCGACTGCACGGAAATCGCGTTGAACAACGGCGCGTTGCACATCAAGCGGCCGGTGTATTCGGGCAAGGTCATTGTGGAGATGGAGGCGACCGCACCGCTGCAGTTTGCGTCCATCCGTCCCAACGTCAACGCGCCCGCCGCGGGCGCCGGCTCCGCGGCCGTGGTGGAAGTGGCGGCCGCGGTCGACGCGGGAGCCATCCAGGGCCGCGTGAAGGAAGTCACCGCGACCTCCGGCGGCAAGAAAGACCTGACCGAGGCGGAGGTCATCGTTTCCGGGGGCCGTTCGCTGAAGAGCGGAGACAACTTCAAGATTCTGCAGGATCTCGCCGACGTGCTCGGTGCGTCGGTGGGAGCGTCGCGCGCGGCGGTCGACGCCGGCTACGTTCCGCATTCGATGCAGGTGGGCCAGACTGGCAAGGTCGTCAATCCCAAGCTCTACATCGCGGTGGGCATCTCCGGCGCGATTCAGCATCTGGTGGGGATGCGCACGTCCAAGGTGATCGTCGCGATCAACAAGGACGAGAACGCGCCCATCTTCCAGAAGGCCGACTACGGTGTCGTTGGGGATCTGTTCGAAATCGTGCCGCACCTGACCGAGGAGTGCAAGCAGCTCCTCGCCCACAGCTAGCCTCAGAACGAATACGTGATCGAGAACGAACCCACGGTCGCGGTGGCGTCATCGCCATCGCGATCGTGGTCTTCGGGCTGGTAGTCCAGAAAAGCACTCAGCCAGACCGGGCCGTGCACGCGCGCGTTGAGGAACAGGTCGACGCGGTGGTAGGTGTAGTCGGAGAAGATCACATTTGCGTTGTCGACCACGCTGCCCGCGTCGCTGTAGAGCGAGTAGTCGCGCAGCCCGGGTTCGTACGACGCGGACACGTACAACCCTCCCGATCCGATGTGCTCCAGCGCGACGCGGACACCCAGTTCCCGGTATTCGTCCTGCGGCGCGTCGTGGCTCGTCAGCCAGCCGAATGCGGGGCCGGCGCCCATCCGCGTTGTGCCCGAAAACCAGTTGCCGGTCACGTACGCGCGAGACTCCAGATAATCGTTGTACGCGCCGGTCACGGTGTCGTAACGATAGTCGTCCACGTCTCCCGCCATCTCGATGCTCCATTGCCGCGCGACCGGTACCTCCAGCAGGCCCGACCCGGTGACCGCCCAGAAGGAACTGCGCGTGCCGTCATCGGGGTACGTGCGCCGGTCGGCGGCCAAGGTCACGTACACCCGCTCCCGCGGCGCGCCGAAGGCCCGGAATTCCAGGATCGGTCCCAGCGAGTGGTACTCGATTTCGGAACTGTCGGGAATCGACATCGTAGCGAAGCGCACGCCGCCGGAAACGCTGCGCAGCGGGTCGCGCGCGATGTCGACCACGCCGGTGGCGACGTTGCGCGTGTAGTCGTAATCGAATTCGGTCCGGCGTTGGTAGTCCAGGTATTCGACGCGGTCGTCGAGGCGCAGGGTGACCAGCGAACCGGTGCGTGCCCGCACCCCGACGCGCGCGTAGGCGCGGGTGTAGTCGTTGGGAAACTCGTAGGTGCTGTTGTGGCGGTAGCTGTGGCGGGCGATCTCGCCGTCGATGTGGGTCACCACGCGCGCCGTTCGCCC
This sequence comes from Candidatus Krumholzibacteriia bacterium, assembly GCA_036273975.1. GTDB lineage: Bacteria > Krumholzibacteriota > Krumholzibacteriia > WVZY01 > JAKEHA01 > JAKEHA01. The sequence continues at coordinate 20,935 of DASUGO010000161.1, read as the reverse complement.
CAGGCGCTGCGTGATGAGCGTGTGTGCGGCGGTCTCCTGGCTGGAGGCACCGAAATACTGGCGGGCCTCGAACAGCGCGTAGTTGCGCCCGATCGATCCCGCCGCGTAGCCGAGACGGAGCCGCGCGCGCGCCTCGTTGATGCTGCTCAGCGTGTCCGCTTCGCTGATGGAGTAGCGTTCGGTGTACGAGTCGAACCCGAGTTCGGCAGCGCCGATCCAGCGCCCGGCCGCGGCCGGGGTCGCGCCTGCACACACGCATGCGCACGCGGCCAGCGCGAGGGCGAGGCGCGCAGCGGGTGCGCTCATCGGCCGGCGCCCTCGAGCAGGGCGATGGCGGAGGTCAGGAGCTCGCGGGCCAGCGCGTCATCGCCGGTGGCGAGCAGCACCACCGACTCGTCGCGAAGTGCCCTTGCCTCGGCGAGGTCTCCCGCGTGGCAGGCGCGGCCGTCGTCGCAGGCCGCGATAAGGACGTTGAGCCGGGCGAGGAGTTCCTCGCAGGCCGGTTGGGTGGCCAGGGCCTCGACGGAGGCCGCCGGAGCCAGGCGGGAGGGGGCGGGTGGTGGTGTGGTGCCGCCGCACGCGAGGACCAGGGTTCCGAGCGCGGCGCCGAGTCCGCGCGCCATGCTACCGGTCCGCATCGTTGAGTGCGTCGAGCCCGGTGCGGGCGAGGTTATGCGCCACCCGGGTCAAGGCGAGCGCGCGTTTCGGTTCGCCGTCCTGCAACGCCGCGCGCGCATCGCGCTGCCGTGCAGTCGCACGCTCCAGCAGGTCGCGCGCGCCCGCGTTGTCGTGCGCGGACAGCGCCGCGCGCAGTTCGTCGAGCGCGGCGTCGGTGCGCGCGAGCGCCGCGCCGGCCGACTCCGGACTCACCGCGACGTCGATTTCCTGCAGCGCGCCGCGAATCATCGCGCGCGCGTTCATCGAGACCTGTGCCGCGCGGTCGAAGTCACCATCGGCCAGCGCACGCCGCGCGTCTTCCTGCTGGCGGCCCGCTTCCTCGACGCGGCGTGCCAGCGCCTGATTGGGGTTTTCCGCCAGCAGTGCCCGCGCACCTTCCAGAATTTCGTCGGTCAGGCCGATCGCCCGCATTGCGACGTCCTCCGCAGGAGCCACGCCGGCACCCGATCCGCGCAACACGCGCAGGGCCAGGTCACGCGCCCCCCGCGTCTGTTCGAGCGCGGGCAGCGCGTCGCCCCGTTCGGCGGCGCGAATGGCGCGCGTCTGCATCTCCGTCGCCTGCTCGAGGAGTCTGACCCGCGCGGGATCGGAGGGACGGACCTCGGTGGCGCGGTCGAGTACGCGCTGCGTGCGGTCGATCTCGTCGCCTGCGTCGGCGCCGGCGCCGGTGCCGTCGCGGCGCAGCATGCGGATGGCGCGCGTCGACTGCATGAGGGACGCCTCCGCGAGCCGCAGCGAGGTCTCGAACATGTGCTCCTGCCGCTGTTCCTGCGCGCGGCGCAGGTTGTCCGCCGATTCAAAGATGAGTCGGCGTGCGTTGGGATTCTCGCGCCCCGATTCTTCGAATACCGAGCGCGCCTGTTCGAGGCGCGTGACCGCGCGTTCCATCACGCGCGTGGTCTGGTCCTCCAGCCGGGCGTCGCGCTTCGCGGTGGCGATGGTCTGCTGGATTGCCTCCCGCGCGCGCAGTGCGACGCGCCCCGCCATCGCGAGCTGGTTGTTCGCGAGGAGTTCTTCGGACTGCCTCTGCAGCGAGGTTGCGGTCTGCAGCAGGCTGCGCGCCCGCGTGCTGTTGGTCTCCTGCACCAGTTCGGTGGCCTGGGCGAGCAGCCCGGCGTTGCGTTCGATCAGCGTGGCCACCTGCGTGCCGTCGGTGGTCTGTGCGCGCACGCCGCGCATCGCTGGCATGGCGATGACCAGCAGGGAAGCGGCGAGTATGGCGAGTGTCTTCATGGTCATTCCCCCGAACCGGCAACCCCATGGGGCAACTGCTCCCCGATGCCGGGTTTCCATCCGGACAGGGCAATCCCGGGGCCAGCCGGCCGGCTCGTCGACCGGCTTCGAAACAGGAGTAATGGCAACCGGTTACGCGCGCGGGTGGCGTATCGCCACCCGCCGGGCCGGCGGCCGGTGCTCCGTGGCGGACACCGATGTCCCGTAACGGGCAGCCACCTAGTCGATGCCATACCGTTCCAGACGTCCGTAGAGCGAGCGCCGGGTAATGCCGAGCAGGCGCGCGGCCTCGCTCTTGTTGCCCCCCGCCGCCGAGAGCGCCCGCATGATGAGACCCCGTTCTGCTTCGTCCAGATTGAGCGTGTCCACCGGCGGGGCGGCGGGGCTGACCGTGCGCGGCGCGATCATGATATCGGCGGCGGCGATGGTTCCCTCCGGACGCAGGATCACCGCGCGCTCGAGCACGTTTCTCAGTTCGCGCACGTTGCCGGGCCAGTCGTGCGCGGCGAGTCGCGCGAGCGCGTCATCGGAGAGGTCGCCCGGCGCGCGCCCCCAGTCGGCCAGAAAATGACGCGCGAGTCCGGCGATGTCCTCGCGCCGGTCGCGCAGAGGCGGAACGGCGATCGGGAACACGTTGAGCCGGTAGAAGAGATCCTGGCGAAAACTCCCGTCGGCGATTCGCGCTTCGAGCGGCGAATGCGTGGCCGACAACAACCGGACGTCGACGCGCGTCTCCTTGACCCCGCCGAGCGGGGTGAACGATCGCGTCTCCAGAACGCGCAGCAGTTTGGCCTGGAGTGGGGCGGGGAGGTCGCCGATCTCGTCGAGGAACAGCGTACCGCCATCCGCGAGCCGAAAATGACCCACCTTGCTGCGCACCGCGCCGGTGAAGGCGCCCTTTTCGAAGCCGAACAGTTCGCTTTCCAGCAGTGTGTCGGGGATGGCCGCGCAGTTGACCGCGATGAACGGACCGCCCGCGCGCGTCGACGCGCGGTGGAGCGCGCGCGCAACGACCTCCTTGCCGCTCCCGCTTTCGCCGCGAATCATCACGGACGCGTCGGAGCGAGCCAGGCTCTCGACCAGCCGGCGCACGTCCGCGATGCCCGGGCTGGAGCCGATGATCTCGCCCGCAGAACCTCCCGCCAGCGCGGCGCGCAGGCCGCGGTTTTCTCTCTCGAGCCGGCGTTTTTCTTCCAGACGCGCGATTACCAGCAGCACCTGCTCGTTGCGGAACGGCTTGATGATGTAGTCGTAGGCGCCTTCGCGCATGGTGTCGATCGCGGTCTCGATGGATGCGTACGCGGTCATCACGACCACGTCCACCGACGGAAACCGCCGCCGGACTTCCCGAAGCAGCGCGACGCCATCCATTTCAGCCATGCGCAGATCGGTGATGACGATGTCCGGCGTCTCCTTCTCGATGGTGCTCAGCGCCGCCGGCGCGCTGGTGACGGCCTCGGCGCGGTGGCCCGCGTCCGCGAGTTCGTCGGCCAGCAACCTGCCGATGCGTGCCTCGTCGTCGACAATCAGGATGTGCGCCATGTTACTCCTCGTGTCCGGGTGCATTGCCGATGCGGTGGGCGATGGGAAACGCCAGCGTCACGCGGGTCCCGCCGCCCCCGGCCGGCTCGATCATGAGTTCGCCGGCGTGCTCCTCCATGACCGACTGTACCACCGTCAGGCCCAGCCCGCTGCCGTCCACGCGCGTGGTGAAGAAGGGCCGGGTGACGCTGGCCCGGATATCTGCGCCGATACCGGGGCCGTTGTCGGTAATTGCGAGCAGCGCCCGGTCGCCCTCGACCCGCACCGAGGTCTCCACGAAGCCGCTCTCCGGCGCCGCCTGCAGCGCGTTGAGCAGCACGTTCAGCACCGCCTGGCGCACGCGCCGTTCGTCACCCAGAATCACGACGTCCGCGTCATCGTGGCCGCGGATCTCGACGTGCTTCGCGGCCGCGTCGTTTTCGATCGCAATCAGGGCCCGCCGCAACACCTGCGCCAGGGATACCGATGCCACCTCGGCGGGCTGTGACCGCGCGAACTGGAGATAACCGGTGAGCACGTGGTCGAGTTCATCGACGGAATCGGTGATGTAATCGAGCGCCTCGTCATGGATGCCGTGGCGCCGCCGCACGCGTTCCGCCGAGCCGCGAATCACGCTCAATGGGTTGCGGATCTCGTGCGCGATGGTGGCGACCATCCGCCCCAGCGTCGCGAGGTTCTCTTTTTCAACCATCACCTCGTGCGCGCGATCGAGCGACCGGCTGCTGCGATAGAACAGGATTGCGAGCAGGAGCACCACGCCCACGGTCCCCAGTGATATCAGCAGGATCAGATTGCGAAGCTCGCGCAGCTGCGCGAAGAATGTGGCGCCCGCCTCGACGCCCACGATGCCCAGCACGGACCCGTCGCGCGAACGGATCGGGGCATAGGCGCTCTTCAGGTAGACGTCACCCGTTCGATATAATGCCGTGTATGACGGCGCACCCGCCTGGGCCAGTGACACGGCGGCGGCGTCGAGGTCGAGGAACGGATTCTCTTCGCCGGGCGCGGAGTAGCCGGCCAGGTCGACGGCGGTGACGCCATCCGACGAAATGATGACGATGTTGGACAACTGCTGCTCCTCGCGGGCCAGGAGCAGTTGCCGATTGAGCACGGAATCGATATCCGCCGCGGAGAGCAGGCCCGGGTAGGCGTCCTCGACGGTGTGCGCCACCGCGGTGGCGACGGCGCGCAACCGCTCCCCGAGCTGGGTGTCGAGGTGCGTACGCGCCCGCCGGTACAGGGCCAGATTGGACATGACGAGGAGTCCGACAAACGCCGCGAGGAATACCAGAAAGCGCGTCAGTCGCTTCGGCGGGGATGCGGTAGTCGTCTGCATGGGTGGCTTCCGCCGGGGCGGAATGCGGTCATTCTAGAGCCGCACGGCGAAACGCGACAAGGAAAGATGGCCGGAAAACACCACGGGCCCGCCCCGCAAGGCGAGCCCGTGTGCGGAATACAAAAGCGGCGCGTCGCTAGCGAATGACGACGAACTTGCCGATCTTGCGCGCGAACGCCGTGTTGGTGTCGGTGTCCACGGAGAACAGGTACACGCCGCTGGTGACGTCCTGTCCGTTGCGGCTCACCAGATCCCACTTCACCGTTCCGTTGCCCGAGCGCCCGTCAAAACCGATTTCCTCCACGAGGTCACCGGCCAGCGTGAAGATCCGGATTGTCCCGCGGTCGGCGGGGAGATTGCGGAACTCCACCTTGATACCGGTCGGGTCGTCGTTGTTCGGGCCCAGCGTCCACGGCTGCATCGATTCGGTCGTCGCCGGGTTCGGAACCACGTAGACTTCCTCTTCCTGGTACGCGTAGTCGGCCTGGGACGGACCCAGCGGTTCGATGAACCGGAAGTTCGACGACGGATCGCCCACCAGACCCTCGGAGAACGACTTGTCGCTCGCGACGGCGTGGTCGCTGGCGGTGATCGCGTAGAAGTACGGCCGGCCGCGGTGCATCGAGCGGTCGATGTAGCGGTAGTACTGGCGGCCCTTGTCGGTCAGGCCGAGCTCCCACGCGGCCAGCGCGTCGAGCGTGTCGCACACTTCGGCGGTCACGCCCTGCGGGCACGGCGGCTCCTTGCCCGGGAACTCGATCAGGTACTGCTTGATCGATTCGATCATGTCGCGTTTGACCGAGGCCGACAGGATGTGGGTCAGCGGCTCGTACCGGTAGCGGTCGAGCCCGGTGTCCTCGCCGAAATTGTTGACCAGATCCATCCCGGTCAGGAGCTTCCACAGCTCCTTGGGCGGGCCATTCTCGGCCGACGTGCCCGTCGGGCGATTCCAGTTGTCGGCGCGGAAGATCCGGTAGCCCTCGAAGTCGTAGAGCGTCGGGTCCTTCACGTCCGGCTGGGTCTCACTGAAGTTGTCCCAGTACACCGCAACGCCGTCGTTGGCGGTATCGTCGATCCGGAAGTTCGGCGGCGGCGGGGCGGTACCGACGATCCAGAAGATCTGCGTCTCCTGGCCGTTCACGCCCGTAATGAACTTGAGCGAGTCGGCGCTGTTGGGGTCGTAGCCGCAGTAGTTCCGGAACAGATCTTCCTCGGCGCAGTCGTTGTTGATGTAGATGAACTGGCCACGCTGCACGGTGATCGGCGGCGCGTTCTTGTACAGGCAGGTGTCGATCGCGATGCCCGACGCGGGCCCGTCGACGCGGGTTTCGCGACCGGCATAGCCGGATGGTACGGGGGAATTCCCGATCAGGTCGAACCATGCGCCCTCGAACGTGAGCTGCGCGCTGGCCGCGTTGTCGAGCATCCCGTTCTTGCGCGAACCGATGACGAATGCGGTCTGGAAGACCAGCGTGCTGCCCGGCTGCAGTTCCTTGAACGGCCCGGCCGACATCAGCATTCGGTAGTCGCGCGGCACCTGCGCGTCGCGCTCGATGACCTTGGAAGAGAGCAGTTCGTAGCGCTCGAAGTCGTTGGTCGGGTCGCCGCCCTCTTCGTAGGACGCGCTCCCGGAGAAGTTGGCGTAGGTGCTGATACCCACGCGGCGCGGCGCAAACTCGCCGTTGGGGTCGATGGTGTGATCGAGGAACATGATGCCGAGGTAGCCGAGCGTGCGGCCGTTGTCGCCGTCGGCATCGAATACGAACGCGATGTCCATCGACACCGGGCCGAGGTCGGTGCACAGCACGGGCACCGCGGTGCGGCCGGTGGCGTCGTCTTCCCAGTAGTTGTCGACGTCGCGCGGGCCGGCGTCACCGTCGGCGAAGAAGCCGATGAACACGTCCTCGAGGATGTTGGTGCCGCGATTCGTAATGATGAACTGCGCGCCGACGAAATCATCGAAGCGGTCTTCTTCCCACTGATAACTCTCCTGGCGGACATGCAGGTTCAGCGGGTTGTGCTGCGGATAGATCTGCGTCGCCGACGGCTGATCGTCGGTGTACTGACAAACCAGCATCTGCTTGGAGACAGCGGCGTAGTCCTCGTCGACCTGCCCGTCACCGTCGTCGTCATAACCGTTGAGCCAGTCTTCGTCCACCTGACCGTCGCGGTCATCGTCCTTGCTGGTCGACGGCGCGCGCGCGCCGCCACGGCTGCCCTCCGCCGCGCGGTACATGATGTCACGTGTATCCTGCGAAGGGCGGAACTCGAACGCATACGCGGCCGTGGATACCGCCGGCACACCGGCCTTCAGCGCGCCCACCCACAGACCGGCGACGAACAGGTACTCGACACCGCTGCCCGCGGGCCACTGCGCCGACGGCGCCTCGGAGAACGTCTGCCCCGAACCCGGCCACGACCCGAACTGCCCCCAGTTACCAACGTGCATCTGCAATTCGCCGACGTTGTGAACGGTCGATCCATCCAGCACGAAGATCCGGTTGGGGCCAGTCTGGCCCTTGTTCAGGATTTCGCTGGGGGTGTCGATATGCGCGAATACGAGGGACGGAAGCACCGCGGCCAGCGTGAACAGGCCGACGGACATCACATTGCGCTTTCTCATTCCGGTATCCTTCCTAATCAGTCCGGAAGACCGCTAACGTAAAGTTCTGGGAACGGGCTGCTTGGCCGGTCGATTGCGACCGCGACGAGTGGTGGGATCACAGGAAAAGGTGCCACGGCGGCGGCGGACTGTCAAGCCACAATTGCGGATACGATCCCCCGATACCTCACGGGGGGCGCCTCGCGGCGCCCCCCGGGGGTGGGACCCGCCGGCCGGTAACCTAGCGGATCACCACAAACTTCCCGATCTTGCGCGCGAAGGCCGCGTTGAAGTCTGTTTCCACGGAATACAGGTAGACGCCACTGGTCACGTCCTGCCCATTTCGGGACACGAGGTCCCATTCGGCGGTCCCGATCCCGGTCCGGCCATCGAACGGGATCTCCCGCACCAGGTCGCCGGCCAGCGTGAACACACGGATGGTCCCGCGGTCGGCGGGGAGGTTGCGGAACTCCACTTTTACGCCCGTCGGATCGTCGTTGTTGGGTCCGAGCGCCCACGGTTGCAGTGACTGCCGCGTCACCGGGTTGGGGACGACGAACACCGCCTCGTCGCGGTACGCGTACGCCGCCTGCGGCGGTCCCAGCGCCTCGACGTAGGTAAAATTGGAGGCCGGATCTCCCACCTTCCCCGGCCGCAGCCGGCCGTCCGAGTCCTCCGCGTGGTCGGTGGCGGTGACCGCAAAGAAATAGGGAACGCCACGGTGGATCGACCGGTCGATGAAGCGGTAGTACTGGCGCCCCGACTCCGGCAGGCCCAGTTCCCATGCGGCCAACGCTCCCAGCGTGTCGCACACCGCCGGGGTCACGCCCTGCGGGCAGGGTGGGGTGGTGCCCGGATACTCGGTCAGCCACAGCTTGATGCCGTCGATCATCTCGCGCCGGACCGGCGGGGAGAGCAGGTGAGTGAGCGGCTCGTAGCGGTAGCGTTCGAGGCCGGTATCCAGTCCCACCCCGTTGATGTTGTCCGCCTCCACCAGCATCTTCCACAGGTTGGCGGGGGGGCCGGTCCGGGTCGACGTGCCGATGGGCCGTGTCCAGTTGTCGGCGCGGAAGATCCGGTAGCCCTCGAAGTCATACTCGAGCGTCTTCACGTCGGGCCGGGTCTCGCTGGAGTTGTCCCAGTAGATGGCGACGCCGTCGCGCGCGGCCCGGTCGATGCGCATGTTCGGCGGCGGCGGCGCGGTTCCCACCAGCCAGAAGATGTGCGTCTCCTGCCCGTTGATCCCGGTCATGAACTTGAGCGTGTCCGCGCTGTTGGCGTCGTAGCGGCAGCCGCTACGGAAGGCTTCTTCGCGCGCGCAGTCGTTGTTGATCCACAGGGTTTGTCCGCGCGGCACGCTGACCGGCGGGCGGGCGGCGTAGCGGCAGGTGTCGACGGAAACCGCGTCGGCGGGGCCATGCACGGGTGTCTCGCGGCCGTCGACGCCGGTGGTGCGGTCGTTGTCCTGGTCGAACCACGCGCCTTCGAACGTGAGTTGCGCGCGCGCGGCGTTGTCGATCATGCCGTTCAGCCGGTTGCCGTTGACGAACGCCGTCTGGAACACGAGCGTGCTTCCCGGCAGCAGTTCCTTGAACGGCCCCGCCGCCATCATCATGCGATAATCGCGCGGCACCAGCGCATCGCGCTTGATGGTCCGCGATGAAAGCAGTTCGTAGCGTTCGAAGTCATTGGTTGGGTCGCCACCCTCCTCGAACGAAGCGCTCCCGGAGAAGTTGGAATACGTACTGATGCCCACGCGCCGCGGCGCGGACTGGCCGGTCGGGTCGACGGTGTGGCCGAGGAACATCAGCCCCAGATATCCCGGCGTTCGGCCTTCGTCACCGTCGGCGTCGAACGTGAACGCGATGTCCATCGCCACCGGACCGAGTTCGGTGCAGTAGGACTCAATCAGGCGCCGGCCGGTGGCGTCGTCCTCCCAGTAGCGGTCCGAGCCGCGCTGGCCCGCGTCGCCGTCGGCAAAGAAACCCACGTAGACGTCCTCCAACACGTTGGTCCCCGCGTTTGTGATCGTGAACTGCATCCCCACAAAGTCGTCGTAGATATCCTCCTCCCACTGGTAGCTCTCCTGACGGATCTCGAGACCGAGCGGGTTGTGTTGCGGGAACAGGCGCACCGTCTCCGGGTAGTAGTCCGCGTAGCGGCACACCATCATCTGGTTGGAGATCGCGGCGAAGTCTTCGTCGATCAGTCCGTCGCCGTCGTCGTCGTAGCCATTGAGCCAGTCCTCGTCGACGGCGCCGTCGCCGTCGTCGTCCGCTCCCGACGAGGGTGCGCGGACACCACCGATGCGTCCTTCGGCGCTGCGGTACATCACGTCGCGGGTGTCGCGGCCGGGGTCGAATTCGAACACGATGCCGGACTGGGTGAAGCCGACCGTGGTCGAAACCGCCGGCACGCCGTTCTTGAGCGCGCCGACCCACAGTCCGGCGCCGAAGAGATACTCGGTGCCGCTCCCGGCGGGCCACTGCGCGGATGGGGCTTCGGAATACGTCTGGCCAACGCCGGGCAGGGAACCGAACAGGCCCCAGTTGCCGATGTGCATTTGGAGCTCGCCGACGTTGTGGACGGTGGAGCCGTCGAGCACAAAGACGCCACGCGGTCCGCCACCGGTTTTTGAACCGGGAGAATCCGCCGGCGCCGCAGCGTGCCGCGGCCATGCGATGATGGGGATCGCCAGTATCCAGGTCGTGACAAGCACGACCCATGGGCCTCGTTTCATGGCAGCCTCCTGGATGCATCCCGGAGTCGGTGGGGCCACCGGTGTGCGACGAAACGAGGGGTGGGATCGCGAATTGTTCCAAATAGAGCGCCGGGGGATGCGCGGGTCAAGCGATTTTGTAAACTGGTTCATTCCCGTGCCGGGGGCTGGCACTGAAAACGCCCGGTCGTGTACCATACCCGCGGGCCCAATTCGACCGGCCGCGCGTTCGGTGAAAAACCTCAACCATTCTTGAAAGCGACGATGACAGCAACGACCAGGCAACGCACGGCGGCCGCGTTCGTTCTCGCGCTGGCGACGGCTTCCCTCGCCGCCGGGTGCGGCGGGCAGAAGCAATCGCGACCGGCGCGCCTCACGATTGCCTACTCCAACGACCTCCGGGGCGAGATCCGGTCGTGCGGGTGCGCCGCGCACGATCGGGGCGGGCTCGGGCGCCGCGCCACCTTCCTGAAGGCGCTGGCCGACACCACCGGTGACATGTTGCTGATCGATGCCGGGGACTTCTTCAGTTCCAACATCAACTATGGAATCGAAAAAGCCGAAGTCACGCTGAAGTCGATGGCGCGCATGGGGTACCACGGTGTCGTCATTGGCGAGGATGAACTCGGATTTGGTGTCGACTACATCGTGCGGCGGGCGCGCGAAGCGGAGGTCCCGGTGCTGGTCAGCAACCTCTACGACGCCGTCGCCGACACGCTCCTGTTTCCGGCGTCGCGCATCGTGACCATGCCGTCCGGGTTGCGCGTCGGGCTGGTTGGTGTGCTGAGCCCCGGCCTGCCCCTGCCGCCGCAGGTGCCGGAAGGCAGCGTGGATGTGCGCGACCCGCTGAGCGCGGTGCAGCCGCTGGTCGATGCGATGCGCGGCGATGTCGACGTGGTCGTCGTGCTCGCGCACATGGGCCGCGGCGATGCCCAGCGGTTCGCGCAGGCGTTGCACGGCGTCGATCTGGTGCTGCACGGGCACGACGGCAAGCCGATGCGGCAGGTGCGGCGCTTTGGCGACTCGTACCTGCTCCAGCTGAGCGCCAGGGGTCTTTATATGGGCGTCGCGTATGCCACGCTGCGTCCCGGGGGCGGGATCGCGTCGCTCTCCGACGCAATGATCGAGATGGACAACCGTTTCGAGGACGACGAGGCCATCGCCAAGCTCTTCCAGTCGTACGACTTCGATATTGCCGCCAAGGAGCAGGCCACGCTGCCGACCGCGCTCACCAACGTGCGAAACCTCGCAAAGGAATCATTCCGGGGCGACACCGCCTGCCGCGAGTGCCACGAGGATATCCACGACCAGTGGCTGGAATCGAAGCACGCGCACGCGTGGGAGACGCTGGTGCAGCGGGGACGGCAGCTGGACCGCGACTGCACACCCTGCCATACGACCGGCTTTTATAAACAGGGTGGATTCGAGAACTCGGTGACCACGGCCCATCTGACCAACGTGCAGTGCGAGTCCTGCCACGGCAATGGTGCGGCACACGCGGCCGATCCGGACCAGAAGACCGGCGTGGATGCCCGCGCGATTTGCGTGGACTGCCACACTGCGGAACAGAGCCCCGAATTCGAATTCGGGGCCTTCTGGCAGAAGATCGAGCACGGAGAGGCCCCCGGGGGGACCGGAACAAAACCCCGTTGACAGGCCCGGGGCGGGATGGTACGGTTCCGGCCTACCGGATCGTCGTTATTATATTTGATCCCACCGGAGTACTGAATCGGCGCTAAAAACCCAACGCACGGGGCTGGACAAATGCGCGCCGGGTATCAAGGAGTGGTTCGTCGATGAAGGTCAAGTTTGCAGTAGCAGTCTGCCTGTTGGGCGTCTTTGTGTTCGCGGGTTGTGGTGAAAAAGCTCCCGTTGATCCGTACGCCCGGATTTCCATCCGTCAGGCGCTTTATGGCCCGCCGGTTCTCAGCAAGGGATTCAGATACAAGCTGGTTTCGCCCGAGGTCGTGGAAGCGGCCGGCGACTACGTGCTGGTTCGCGACGGCAACGTCACCACGTTCATCACCGGTGCCAGCCTCGCGGGAAAGATTTCCCCGTACGACAGCAAGAACATCACGTTCAACGTGGTGAAGAAGTTCAGCCCGGCGCCGCACTTCCGCTGCGAGAACTTCGTCGCGGGTAACGATACGGTTCCGGTGCCGCAGGGACGCTCGATCCCGCTTCCGAGCATGCGTCCGGCCGCGGGCTATGAGGACGCCGATCACACGGCGGCCCAGATGACGCGCTTCAAGTACAACGACACCGTCGGTCTCGAGCGTGAGCCCGAGAAGAAGTATCAGTTGAGCGCCAGACTGGTTCGCGTCGAGGAAGGCAAGGATAAGGTCTGGATGCTGGAGGGCACCGAGCCCTCGGCGCGCGGCGTGGTTCCGGTGCTGCGTATCTCGTCGCCGACGCCGGCGGTCGAGATCGTGCTCAATCTGCTTGCGCGCAGCGGTGGGGACTTCACGGGCGGCGTCACGTTCACCGAGGCCGAGCCGTGGGCAAAGCGTCAGAAGAACCACGTGTGCGGCACGGTTGAGATCGACTACGTGAAATTCATGGACCGGATCTTCAAGGGCTGATCTTCGGCGAACCCGGCCCGGATGATTTCCAGAGGCGTCCCGTTTGGGGCGCCTCTTTTTTTGCCCGTGGCGGTGGGCCAAACCCAGGCTTGACCGGTGTTTTCCGGGTGGAGTAGCGTCGCACGCATGAAGCGGCTGCCCACATGGCTCGAGATCGACCTCGATCGCCTCGACAAGAACCTCGGCCACATCCAGGCGGCGGTCGGTGACGGCGTCGGCATTCTGCTCACGGTCAAGGCCGACGCCTACGGCCACGGCGCCGTGCAGGTGGCCGCGGCGGCGTCATCGCACGTGCGCCTGTTCGGTGTCGCGACGGTGGACGAGGCGCTTGAACTCCAGGAAGCCGGGATCAGGAACGGTCTGCTGATTCTCAGCCCGATTCTCGAAACGGAAGTGCCGGTGGTCGCAGAGCACGGATTTGCGATTACGCTGTCCTCCGCGGCGTTCGTCGAAGCCATCGCGCGGCACTCGCCCGACCGGCCGCTCGACGTGCACGTGGAGATCGACACCGGCATGGGGCGCAGCGGCGTGGCCGAGGCGGATGCGTTCGACGAGATCGTCGCCATCGCGCAGTCGCCCGCGGTGAAGCTGCGCGGTGTCTACACGCACTTCCCGGTCTCCGACAGCGACGCCGGCTTCACCCGCGCGCAGGTGGGCCGGTTCCTCGCGCTGGTCGCGAAGCTGCGCGCCGCCGGCGTCACGATTCCGCTGGTGCACAGCGCCAACAGCGCCGCCGTGGACGGCGTGGCCGAGGCGCACATGGACATGGTGCGGCCGGGTCTGCTCGCGTACGGTCTGCACCCCGCGGGTGGAACGCCTGGCATCGATGTCGCGCCGATCATGAGCTGGAAATCACGGCTGGTGCGGGTGCGCCGCGTGCCCGCGGGACACAACATCTCCTACGGCCGCTCGTTCACCACCGCACGCGACTCGGTCATCGGCGTGGTGCCGGTCGGCTACGGTCACGGTTATCCGCTGCGCCTCTCCGGGCGGGGATCGATGCTGGTTTCGGGGCGCCGCGTGCCCATTGTGGGGCGCGTGACCATGGACATGACGATGGTGGATCTCACCGATCTGCCCGAAGTTCCGCGCGAAGGCGACGGGGTGGTGCTGGTGGGCACCCAGGGCGGGGAGACCATCTCGTTTCACGACCTCGCCGCGTGGGCGGACACGATCTGCTACGAGATCATGTGCATGATTTCGAAGCGCGTCCCGCGCACGTATTTCCGGCGCGGAAAAGTGGAGACGTTCAAGACGCTGCTCGGCGTCATTCCCAATCACGTCGCGGTTTGACCGCCGCCGCCCGCTACGGGCGGTCCTGCAAGCATGCGGACCTTTCAGCGCGTCGTTGTAATCGTTCTCGATGGAGTCGGAGCCGGTGAAGCTCCCGACGCGGCTGCCTATGGCGACACCGGCAGCCACACGCTCGCCAATACCGCGCGGCTCGTGGGCGGGTTGCGCGTGCCGCAACTGGCGCGGCTCGGTCTCGGAAACATTGTTGCGATCGAAGGTGTCGCCCCCGTCGACGCGCCCGCCGCCCACTTCGGACGGATGCGCCCGGCCGCGGCCGGCAAGGACAGCACCACCGGGCACTGGGAGATGATGGGGTGCATTCTGGACCACCCGTTTCCCACCTACCCGCATGGATTTCCGGACGACGTGATCGGGGCCGTGGAACGCGTAATCGGACGCGCCGTGATCGGGAACCGTGTGGCGAGCGGCACCGAAATTCTGGTGGAGCTGGGCGAGCATCACCTCGCGACCGGATGTCCCATCGTCTATACCTCCGCGGACAGCGTGTTCCAGATTGCCGCGCACGAGTCGATCGTGACGCGCGCTGAACTCTACGCGTGGTGCGAGCGCGTGCGCACGCTGCTGGCGCCGCCGCATGGTGTGGGGCGTGTGATCGCGCGCCCGTTCGCCGGCAACCCGGGCGGCTTTTACCGCACCGGCGGCCGCCGCGATTTCTCGTTGCCGCCACCCGCGCCCACCGTGCTGGACGCATTGCTCGCCGCCGGCCGGCGCGTGTTCACCATTGGCAAGATCGACGACCTGTTCGCCGGGCGCGGTGTCACGCGTTCGATGCACACCCGCGACAACCGGGAGGGAATGGCCGCGACGCTCGCGGCTGTCCGCGCGCGCGACGAGGACCTCGTGTTCGTGAACCTGGTGGACTTCGACTCGATGTGGGGGCATCGCAACGACGCCCGCGCATTTGCGCTCGGACTGGAGGAGTTCGACGGTTTCCTGGTTCCGCTTCTGGCCGCGCTGCGGCCGGACGATCTGCTGATTCTCACCGCCGACCACGGCAACGATCCCACGACGCCGAGCACCGACCACAGCCGCGAGTACGTGCCGCTGCTGGTGTACCACGCGGGCCTCGTGCTCGGCCGCGACCTCGGGATCCGCGCGAGCCTCGCGGACGTGGGAGCGACGGTCGCCCGAGCGCTCACCGGGGTAGCCGGCGCATGCGGCACGCCGATCGAGACTCTGTAATTGTTTGTAAAATAGCGGATTATGACAACCACGCCCGGCATGGTGAATTTGGCATTGACAAAGCAACCGGTCGTTTGCAACCATGTGTTTGCAACCAGTGGTTGCAGGAGGTGCCAACATGAAGCGAGAGATCGACACGGACGTTCTGATTGCGGGGGCCGGCCCCAGCGGGCTGGCGCTTGCCGCCGAGCTCGCGCGCCAGGGTGTCGCGGCCACCATTATTGACAAGCACGCGACCGGCGCGAACACGTCGCGCGCGGCCGTCGTGCATGCGCGCACCCTGGAGGTACTCGAGCCACTGGGTGTGAGTCAGCGGCTGCTCGAACAGGGCGTGAAGGTCCCGATCTTCCGGATTCGCGACCGCGATCACGCTCTGCTCACCATCGATTTCGCCGGAATACCGAGCCGGTACCCCTTCACGCTGATGTGTCCGCAGAACCGCACGGAGCGGACGATGCTCGCGCGCTTCGAGGAACTCGGAGGGAGCGTGCTGCGTCCGTGCGAGTTCGTTCGCATGTCAACCACGCCCGATCACGTCGCTGTGGAGCTGCGCGATGAGGCGGGGACGCGCACCGTCCGGGCCGGCTGGTTGGTGGGGTGTGACGGCATGCACAGCGCGGTTCGCGAACAGTCCGGCATTCCATTCGAGGGCGCCGCGTACGAGCAATCGTTCGTTCTGGCCGACGTGCGCATGGATTGGCCTCTGAGTCGCGACGAAGTCAGCCTGTTTTTTTCACCCAGAGGACTCGTGGTGGTTGCGCCACTCCCCGACGACCAGTTCCGGATCGTCTGCACGATGGACGACGCTCCCGAGCTTCCCGGCGTGGATTTTGTGCAGTCGCTGCTCGATGAGCGAGGGCCGGCGAAGGTTCGCGGTCATGTACACGACGTCGTATGGAGTTCGCGCTTCCGCCTCCATCATCGGCTGGCGTTGACCCCACGCCGCGGTCGGATCCTGCTCTGCGGCGACGCGGCGCACGTGCACAGCCCGGCGGGCGGCCAGGGAATGAACACCGGTATCCAGGATGCGATTTCGCTCGCATCGACGCTCACGCGGGTCGTTGCCGGTGCCGACGAACAGCAACTCGATGCCTGGGCGCGCGACCGGAATCGGGTTGCGCGCGATGTCGTGTCGATGACCGATCGGATGACACGCATGGCGACCTTGCGCGGCGCGGCGGGGAAGACACTCCGCAACGCGGCGCTTCGATTCGCGGGGCACATTCCACCGGTACGGTCGGCGGTCGCGAATCGCCTCGCGGAACTCGACACGCGGGCAACGTCGTGAAGCGGCCCCTGCGCTCGCAGGCGACGCGAGATCGTATTCTCGATGCGGCCACGCGGCTCTTTGCGGATGTCGGGTACGACCGGACCACCATTCGCGCCGTAGCCGCCGAAGCTCGCATCCATCCGTCGATGGTGATGCGCTACTACGGCAGCAAGGAGGGCCTGTTCGCCGCGGTGGCGACGTTTGACCTCGAGATTCCGGATCTGACCCAGGCCCCGAAGGGAGAGGCCGGGCGCACGCTGGTGCGGCACTTCCTGAGGCGCTGGAAGGCGCACGCGGAGGAGCTTCCCGCGCTATTGCGCGTCGCGGTGACCCACGATCAGGCGCGCGCGCAGTTGCTGGCGCTGTTCCGCGATCAGGTGGCGCCCGCGGTGGCGAAAGTGTGCGGTGCGGAGCGTGCCGGGGTGTGCGCGGGACTGGTGGTTACCCAGATGATCGGACTCGCCATGACCCGGCAGGTATTACGGGTTCCCGTGGTGGTTGACTTGCCCGAAGAGCTGCTGATCGACCGCGTCGGAGCGACGATTGAAAACTACATCGCGGGGCCGGACACCGCCGGCTAGTGTTCTTCCAGAATGCGGCGGTCGAGTTCTTCGACGCTCTGCATGTCCTGTACCGGCCGCGCCGACGCCGACCCGTGCCGGTCGCAGTTGCGGCGCGGCTCGGTACCGTCGATAAACACCTCGCGGCGGATCTTCGGGCAGAACTCGGTGGCGAGCAGACCGGTCTTCTCGCAGATGATCCGGTACTGGATTCCCTCGACCTCGGGGAACTCCGCCGCGTGGCCGTGCCGGTAGTTTGCCTTCATCACCGACGTCCACGTGGGCAGCGACACCCCCGCGCCGGTCATGTGCGGCCCCATCGTCTTCTTCTCGTCGAAGCCGGACCACACCCCCACCGCGAGATCGGTTGTGAAGCCGACGAACCACGCATCCGTGCACAGATCGGTGGTGCCGGTCTTGCCGGCGGCCGGATCCTTGAAGCCGTACAGGCGCGCGTTGCGGCCGTAGCCCTCGTTGACCACGCTCTCCAGGAGACTCGTGATCATGAAGTTGACCTTGGGGTCGATGACTTCCTCGCGGTAGATGCTGTTGTCCTCGAGCACGCGCCCCTCGCGGTCGACCACCTTCTTGACCAGCAGCACGTCTCCGCGCATGCCGCCCGCCGCGATGGTGGCGTACGCGTTGGTGATCTCCATCAGCGACACCTCGGACACGCCGAGCGCCAGCGAGTACACCGGCTCGAGGTCGCTCTTGATGCCCAGCCGGTGCGCCATGTTGATGGCCTCGGCCGGCCCCATCGCCATCAGCAGACGGATGGCCGCGATGTTGATGGAATAGTTCAGCGCGTGGCGCAGCGTCACCTCGCCTTCGAACGTTTCGGAATAGTTCTGCGGCTTCCAGACGTCGCCGTTGGGGAGGTCGAGCACGATGGGAGCGTCGAGCAGAATGTCCGCGGGGGTGTAGCCGTTTTCGATGGCCGCTGCGAAGATGAACGGCTTGAATGCACTGCCCGGCTGGCGCCTGGCCTGCACGGCACGGTCGAACTTGCTGTCCTTGAAACTGCGCCCACCGACGAGTGCCTTGACGAGGCCGGTCTTGACGTCGATCGCGATGACCGCGCCCTGCAGGTATGACGGCGGGCCGTCCGCCTTGCCCTCGGCCAGCCGCGCCTCATAGGTGGCCTTGGTCTCCTTATACCCGCGCAGTTTCTCCAGTCGCGCCAGCTGCACCTCCATGCTGTCTTCCGCCGCGCGCTGCAGCCCGGGGTCGATGCCGGTGTAGACCTTCAGGCCGTCGCGGTAGATCCGGTCCGACCCGTAGCGGTCCTCGAGGTACTGACGCACCTCTTCCAGAAAGTACGCGGCGAACTCGCTCTGGCCGGGTTTGCCGGGGCGCACGGTGACCGGCGCCGCGGAAATGGAGTCCGCCTCGGCGCGCGTGAGATGTCCGGTCCCCACCATCGCGCCGAGCACCACGTCGCGGCGTTTCATCGCGCGCTCGATATGGTTGATGGGGGAGTAGTCGCGCGGGTTCTTGGGGAGCCCCGCGATCATCGTGGCCTCGCCGATGGTGAGTTCACGCGCGCTCTTGCCGAAGAACGTCTGCGCCGCCGCCTCCACACCGTGTGCGCCGCCGCCGAAGTAGATCTGGTTGAGGTACATCTCGAGGATCTCGTCCTTGGAGTACGCCCGTTCGATGCGCACCGCGAGCAACGCCTCCTTGATCTTGCGGCTCAGTGTGTTCTCGAACATGTCGAAGAGATTTCTGCTCAGTTGTTGCGTGATGGTGCTGCCGCCCTGCACGCGTTCGCCGCGGCGCAGGTTGGTGATGGCGGCGCGGGCAATACCGAACACGTCGACACCCCAGTGCGAGTAGAACTTGCGGTCTTCGACGGCGACGAACGCGTCGACGAGGTACGGCGGGAGCTCCTCCAGGGGCACCAGCGCGCGATCCTCGATGAAGTATTCGCCGATCACGGTGGAATCCGCGCCGAACACCTGCGACTTGAGGGTCGGCTCGATCATCTCGAGGCGTGATGTGCTGGGGAGGTCGCGGGCGAAGTAGCGGTAAGCGGAGAACATCAGCCCGGACGCGAGCACCATCGTGCCGATGATGAGGTGCTCGAGACGCCAGCGGCGCGGCGGCTGTCCGCCGCCGGACCCGGTCGCTGGCTCGGTCTCCGCGGGCGCTGCCGCAGGTGGCGGGGTGCCGGCCGGGCTGGCCGGGGCGCTCCCCGGGATGTTCTGGAACTGTTCGTCGTTCATTGCAATTCTTCCATCGCCCATCCGGGCGCCACGCCGGGCACCATACCACGGTGTGTCGGCCGACGGCTACGCTTTACGGCACTCGGTTCGGGCTGGTACAATCGCTGGCTCCAACTGGAGTTACGTCACTGAAAGGTGCCACCGTATGACCCGCAGGCAAGACCGATCCGCGCATACCGTCGACGAACAGATGGCGATCATCCGCCAGGGGACCGTCGAAATCATCCCCGAGGACGACCTGCGCCGCAAACTCGAACGGTCGATCGCGGCCGGCGAGCCGCTGGTCATTAAACAAGGCTTCGACCCGACCGCGCCCGACATTCATCTGGGACACACGGTCGGCCTGCGAAAACTGCGCCAGTTTCAGGACCTGGGGCACACCGTCGTGTTCCTCATCGGGGACTTCACGGGCATGATCGGCGATCCCAGCGGACGCAGCGACACGCGGCGCCGCCTCGACCGCGAGGTGTTGATTGAGAACGCGAAGACCTATACCGAGCAGGCATTCCGGATCCTCGATCCAAAGCGTACCAAGGTGGATTACAACAGCCGCTGGCTCTCCAAGATGGAGTTTGCCGACGTGCTGCGGCTGACCGCCACCCAGACGGTGGCGCAGATGCTGGAGCGCGACGACTTCGAGAAGCGCTACCGCGCCGGCAAGCCCATCAGCCTGCTCGAGTTCGTATACCCGCTGGCGCAGGGGTACGACTCCGTCGCGCTCAACGCCGACGTGGAGATCGGGGCCACCGAGCAGAAATTCAACCTGCTGATGGCGCGCGAGATCCAGCGCGATTACGGCCAGGAGCCGGAGGTTGTGATCACGCTGCCGATCCTCGAGGGTATCGACGGCGTCGACAAGATGAGCAAGTCGCTCGGGAATTACATCGGCATCACCGAGGCGCCGGAGGAGATCTTCGGCAAGACCATGAAGATCCCGGATACGCTCATCGTGAAGTACTTTGAACTCGTCAGCACCCGCACGCCGGACGAGCTCAGCGCCATTCGCGCGCGGCTCACCGAATCCGGTACCAACCCGTCGCACCTCAAGCGTGAACTCGCGCGCGATATCGTGACGCAGTTCCACGACGCCGACGCGGCCGGCGCGGCGGAAGCGCACTTCAACCGGCTGTTCGTGCAGCACGAGCGCCCCGAAGAGACGCGCAGCGTCAAGCTGGAGGCGGCCGACGGCGAGCTGTGGATCGCGAAGGCGTTGACGCTGGCGGAACTGTGCGAGGGCACATCGCAGGCGCGCCGCATGATCCAGCAGGGGGCGGTCCGGGTGGACGGGGAGAAGGTGTCCGACGTGGATCTGAAGCTCCCGGCCCGGCGCGAGCCCTACGCGATCCAGGTGGGCAAGCGCGGCTTCGCGGATGTGACCATCGCATGAACATCCGGGCGCTTGCCGTGCTGTTCGGCGCCGCGCTGGTGGCACAGCTGGGGGCCGCGGGGGCGCCCGCCGCCACCCCGGACGACGTCGACACCACGCTGGTCCCGCCGCCGGGGAACTACCGCGACGCACCCGTCTACTACGAGCACTTTCTCGACCGCTATTCCGACCCGTCCGACCTCGAGTTCCTGCGCGGCGGACGCGTGCGCGTGCGGCACTACGATCCGGTTGACGTGTCCGCGTTCGACTGGACCAGCACATCCTCGACCGACTACACGTGGTTCATGCAGATGCAGGAGATGCGT
>DASUGO010000160.1:0-5004 GCA_036273975.1 Candidatus Krumholzibacteriia bacterium | reverse complement strand
AACGACGACCGGTTTCGATCCGACCATCGGCCAGCAACTCACCGAGTATATCGAGAAAATGAACCAGGAAGCCGGGGTCCGCTGATGCACGTCCAGGCCAACGGTCTCGGCAAGACCTTCACCTCGCGTTTCCGCGCGGCGGCGTCGTTCACCGCGCTGGACGACGTGACCTTCGAGGTGCAGCCGGGCGAGATTCTCGCGTTTCTCGGACCCAACGGCGCCGGCAAGACCACCACCATCAACCTGCTGATGGGGTTCCTGACGCCGACGCGCGGCGAGGCAAGACTGTTTGGGTTTTCGCCGTCGGATCAGCGCGCGCGCACCCGGCTGGGATTTTTGCCCGAGCACTACGCGTTCTATTCCTTCCTGTCCGCGCGGCGGCTGCTGCACTACTTCGGCCGCCTGCACGGCATCGAGAAAGGCGAGCGCACGCGCCGCGTCGACGACCTGCTGGAGAAACTCGGTCTCACCGAGGCGCGTGACCGCGCGGTGGGCAAGTATTCGCGCGGGATGCGCCAGCGCGTCGGGATTGCGCAGGCGCTCATCAACCGCCCGGAACTGCTCATTCTGGACGAACCCACCTCGGGCTTCGACCCCGTCGGGCGGCGCATGGTGCGCGATCTGCTGCTGGAACTCAAGCAGCAGGGGACCGCGGTGTTTCTCTCATCGCACATCCTCTCCGAGGTGGAGTCCATCTGTGACCGCGTGATCATCATCGACCGCGGCCGCATTGTGCGCCAGGGCACGCTGGAAGAAGTCATCGCCGGGAGCCGCGGCGTCGAGATGACCTTCCGTGACGACGGTGGCGCTGTTGCCGCCGCGTTGCAAGCCCTCGGATTGAGCCCGGTCGAGCCGGGACGGGTGGTTGCCGTCGACGAGGCCACCGGCCAGCGCGCGCTGGATGCGGTTCGGGGGGCGGGTGGCGTGGTCACCGGCTACAAGGCCGCCAGCCGCACGCTGGAAGAGGTCTTCATTCAGGACATCACCGGGAAGGATGCCGCCGCGGCGCCCGAGAAGGGGCAGACGCGATGATCGCGCGCATGCTCGCCGTGGCCGAGGTGACCATTCGGCGCCTGATGCGCAGCCGGCTCTTGTGGATCGGCGTCGCCGGGTCGATTCTCATCACCGCGATGTTGATGAGCACGATGGTCAACATGGTGCGTTTTTCGAGCAACGGCCAGCTGGAGGGGCCCACGGCCGTTACGCACGCGGCGGGAAACATCGTCGCATTGCTCGGCGCATTTGCAACGCTGGTGGCGTATTTCATCGGCGTGACCGTGGTCCGGCGCGACGTCGTGGATGGAACCGTGGCCAGCGTGCTGTCCAAGCCGGTGTCGCGCGGGGAGTACATCGTCGCGAGTTACATCGGTGCGGCGCTGTTCCTGTTTGCCCTGTGGGCGGTGTTTGCGGTCGTGCTGGCCGTGTTCTCCGCCGGCTTCAAGTCACCGCTGCCCGGCTCGGCCTACACCGACATGCTCGGTCGCTGTCTGGTGTGCGTGATGACGATGGCCATCGCGATGGCCATGTCGATCCGGATCCACCCCTGGGTGGCCGTGGTGTTGACGGGGCTCCTGCTGCGCGGCCGCGATTCCGTGAATGCCCTGGCCGACGTGCTGAAGCTGTTCGGGGTGCGTATGCCGGGTTCGGTGGCCGAGGCGCTGAAGTTTCCGTTCCCGATGCGGGACGCGTTGAACGGCCTCGGGAGCGGCCTGAACGAGGGCGCGCTGGTGGAGCGCAGCATCGCGGCGGGTGTCTTCCATATCATCGACTACGGGCTCGTGATGGTGCTGTGCGCGTACCTGTTGTTCCGCACCCTCGAAGTCAACCGCGTGCGCGAGTAGATCGCGTCTCGCAACTTCCGGACAAAAAAAAGCCGCGCCCGGTGACCGAGCGCGGCTTTCTTCGTATGTGCGAGTGATCGCGAGCCGAGTTACTTCTTTGCCGCTTCCTTGCGGTAGGCCTTGATGACTGTCACGTCCTCCACCGGCACGTCGTTGAAGCCCGCCTTGTCGCCGGTCTTCACCTTGCCGATCGTGTCCACGACGTCCTTGCCCGCGACGACCTTGCCGAACACGCAGTAGCCGAAGCCTTTTTGCGTGTTGTCGGTGTGGTTCAGGAAGGCGTTGTCGGCCGTGTTGATGAAGAACTGGCTCGTCGCGCTGTGCACCGCGTTGGTGCGCGCCATCGCGACGGTGTACTTGTCGTTGGTGAGCCCGTTGCCGGCCTCGTTGTCGATGGCCGGCTTGCCCGCCTTCTGGGTCATGTCGGGCGTAAACCCGCCGCCCTGGATCATGAACCCGTCGATCACGCGGTGGAAGATGAGCCCGTCATAGAACTTGTTGTCCACGTACCACAGAAAATTCTGCACCGAGAGGGGTGCCTTGTCGGGATAGAGCTCGATCTCGATGTTGCCTTTGGATGTTTCCAGAACCACCACGGGATAGCCTTTCTTGTTTTCGGCGCCATGGCCGGTGACCGTGAGGCCACCGACGGCGAGAACCGTGAGCGCCAGCATCGTTGCGAACCGTTTCATCCGATGTCCTCCGGGTAAGATAGAGAGTGAGGCGGGCACGTGCGCCCGCCGGTTCCGCCCAATCTATCGGATACCGGCGGCGAGGTCAAGGTGGCGGCTCGGGCATCGCGGCCGGGAAGGGTGGGAGGGGCCTCCCGGAGCGCCCTAGCGGCGTTTCAGCAGCGCCAGGACCGCCGTCAGGAGGAGCGACAGGATCAGCGAGGTCACGATGGGGACGTAGAGGGTGAACCCCCGGCGCCGGACCACGATATCTCCCGGCATTGCAAGTCGATGGCTGGTCACGTATTATTGTCACCATGGGTCAGCGCAACCGCATCCTCATCGGCTCGTGGCTGGTCGCCTGGGGCGTCCTGCTGCTGCTCGTGAGCAACCGGGTGCTGCTGGGCTGGGAGCACATCTGGCCCTGCATTCTGATTGTCAGCGGCGTCGTGATGCTGCGCGTGTTCCAGAACCGGCTGAGCTTCGGCGTCGTGTTCGCGGCGTCGTGGGCCATTCTGCTGGGCGCATTCCTTACCGCGTTCTCTACCGGATTCATCGACTGGGGCCGCATGGGTGCGCTGTGGCCGGCGATTCCGATGGTGATCGGCGTTGCGTGTTTCATCGCCGGCAAGAGTGTGGCGTCGAACGCGGGCATCGTGATAGGCGCGCTGGTCATCCTGATGAGTGCCACCAGTTTCCTGTACAAGTTCGGGATCATCAGCGAGCGCGTGGCCGCGCCGTTCATCCGCTTCTGGCCGCTGGTGCTGGTGCTGGCCGGCTTCGTGCTGATGAAGCGCCGCACGCGCATCATCGATCCCGCCATCGCCGCGCAGCCTGGCCCGCGCGTGAACCCGTTTGACGCCGGCGCGTTGTCCTCCGATGCCGAGGACGAAATCATCGCGCGCGTGCGCGCGGCGCGCGGTTCGCGTGGCGCCGCCGCGATTCTGGTCAACGAACTCAAGAGCCGTTTTGAGCGTTTCGCGTGGGTGGGGATCTATCGCCTGCACGGCGACATTCTCACGCTCGACGAAGCCGAGTACGTGGGCCAGCCGCCGGAGCACCGGCGCATCCATCTGTCCGAGGGCGTGTGCGGCTCGGCCGCGAGCGAGCGCGCCACGCAGATTGTCCCCGACGTGTGCAACGACCCGCGCTATCTCGCGTGCAGCCCCACCGTGAAGTCCGAGATCGTGGTGCCGATCTTCCATGCCGGCAATTTGATTGGCGTGCTGGATATCGACAGCGACCACCCGGACGCGTTCAGTGACGACGACCGGCGCTTCCTCGAGTCGCTGGTTGCCAAGGTGTCGCGTGCGATCCGCCAGGAGCCCGTCGCCGCGGCCTGATTTCTCCCCGGGTTCCAGAGGGAGGTGCGTCATGCGCTTCCGGATGCTGATTCCGCTGGCCGCCCTCGCCCTCGTCGCTTCCTGCGGCGACGAAGACCGCGCCACCAATCCGCCCCCGCCGCAGGATCAATCCACCATCGACGATACGCCGCGAGAGAACCGCGAGGCCGAAGTCGCGGCGCTGTGGATGGCGGGTGAACTGTTCGCGCCCGGGAAGCTCTACGAGGAGCTGCGCGACGACCTCTCGGCGATTCGCGACGAGTATCTGGACAGCATTCCCGAGACCGCCATCCAGTTCTTCCCGCCGTGGGTGGTTACCCAACTCATTATTCTCCCCGACAATGCCACCTGGGACAAGATTCGAGGCGGCGAACCGAACCCGGTCGACTCACTCAATGTGATATTTCACGCCACCGGGCTCGATACGCTCCGGTTCAGCTGGCTGTGGGGACTCATCTCATATGAGGGACGCCTGCACCCGCAGCGGTTGGCGGAGATCTATGCGGCGCAGCCGGGGGTGATTGTGGCCGAGCCGAACGGCTACGGCGGCGACTGGGACAACATGTATCCGTGGAAACACGATGGCCACATGACGTACCTGTTCCGCTCCGGCTACGGCGACTGCCCCGCGGGGTGCATTTTCAGCGACTTCTGGTATTTCCGCCGCGTGGACGGCCACACCGAGTACGTGGGCGCGTACTCGACCGAGAACGACCCCATGGCGCCGGACTGGTGGGACGAGGCGAAGACGGCGTACGATCGCTTTTGGGAGGGCGGGGCGAGTCTGCCGCGCGAAGCGGAGGCGTTCCGGCGCGATGTCAGGACGGATGCGAGAGATTCATCGCCAGCTCCGCAATCTGGAGCGCGTTGAGGGCGGCGCCAGTGCGGAGGTTGTCGGCCACCAGCCACATCCACACGCCGCGCGCGTCGTCGGGGTTCATGCGAATGCGGCCCACCGCCACCGCGTCGGGATTCGCGAGGAAGCGCGGCGTTGCATAACGGTCCGGCTCGTCCTCGATGGAGAGTTCCGGCGCCGTGTGCAGCGCAGCGAGGATCTCGGCGCGGGACGTGGGCCGCGCGCACTCCACGTACACCGCCTCCGAATGGCCGTTGATTACCGGCACGCGCACCGTCGTCGCCGTGATCGCC
>DASUGO010000159.1:0-6014 GCA_036273975.1 Candidatus Krumholzibacteriia bacterium | reverse complement strand
GATGAAGAATCAGGAAATCGACGAGTTCGAAGCGAAGTTCGGCTACAAGCCGACCGGCCTGCGCACGTCCATCGACATGCTGGCCGTCTACGTCCACAAGGACAACCCGATCGAGTCGCTGACCATGCAGCAGGTGGACGCGATCTTCTCGAAGACGCGCAAGGGCGGTCTCGAGCAGGACATCACCACCTGGGGCCAGCTGGGCCTGACCGGCGAGTGGGCGGACAAGCCCATCAGCCTCTACGGCCGCAACTCCGCGTCCGGCACGTACGGTTATTTCAAAGAGCACGCGCTCTTCAAGGGTGACTACAAGGACTCCGTGAAGGAGC
This sequence comes from Candidatus Krumholzibacteriia bacterium, assembly GCA_036273975.1. Lineage (GTDB taxonomy): Bacteria > Krumholzibacteriota > Krumholzibacteriia > WVZY01 > JAKEHA01 > JAKEHA01. Next base: position 5,685 of record DASUGO010000159.1, on the reverse strand, counting down.
AGCCGGGCAGCTCGTCGGTGGTGCAGGGTGTCGCGAGCGACCGCTACGGGATCGGCTACAGCGGCATCGGCTACAAGACCGCCGACGTTCGTGCCGTCCCCATCAAGGCCGACGCAAATGCCGAAGCGGTGCCGGCCACGGCCGAGTTTGCCTACACGGGCAAGTATCCCCTCGCGCGTTTCCTCTACATCTATGTGAATCAGAAGCCGGGCGCCCAGCTGGATCCGCTGCGCGGCGAGTTCGTCCGGTTCATCTTCAGCAAAGAGGGACAGGCGAGTGTGATCAAGGACGGGTATTTCCCGGTCAACGCGAAGATCGCCGGCGAAGAACTCGCCAGGATCGGTCTCGAAGTCAGCAGCAAGTAGCCGTCGTGCGGCTTGACGCTGCAGCATAGTGAGGTTGCATCCGGTGGGCGGCGTTTGCCGTCCACCGGGGCTTTTCTGAATGACTCAGTACAAGCGAACCAGGAACCACTCCACACGCTGGACGGTCAAGGCGGCGGATCGCGTCGCCGCCATCTGCATTTCCATTGGTGGCGTCGGGACGATTGTCGCGGTCTCGGCGGTGTTCCTGTTTCTGGTCAGCGTCGTGGTGCCGCTGCTCCGGTCCGGCCGCGCCACGCCCGCGTCGGAGTTGCGGCCACCGGGCGCGGCAACGCTCTTGTGCGCCGGAACCGACGAGTACCGCGTCGCGGGCTGGTCGCTCTCATCCGACGGAATCGTTCACGTCTTTCGTCTCGACGACGGGGACACCGTCACCACACGCACGCTCGTCGGCCCCGATTCGCTGAGCGCCCTTTCCTACGACGCCGAGAGTTCATCATTCGCCATCGGCCGTGTTGACGGGTCGATCCGGCTGGGGCGCATTCGCTTTCGCACCGATTTTCCCGCCGCCGATGCCGTCGGCCCCGGGGCCGACACGCTGTCCGCCGGTGCGCGTCTGGTTCGCACGGGTGCGGTGATCGAACGCACCGCCGAGGGCGCGTTGCGTCGTCAGTCACTCGTGGTCGACATCGACATCGATCTGCCGGGCGCTGTCGACGGCGCTGTGCGGACCATCAACCACGTCGCGGTTTCGAGCGGCTATGTGGTGGCCGCGGTGGGTGCGAGCGATACGGTCGCGGTAATTGACCTGGCCCGCAACGAAAACGAATTCACCGGCGAGGTGGCGCTGGAGGTCAATCGCGGTGCCATCGTGCCGCGCGACGCCGGGCGCACCACTCACCTGGTCATGACCGCCGCGGGTGCGCAGGTATTCCTGGTCGACGGCGCCGGTCACGCCGAGATGTGGAACACACGCGATGTCGCCCGGCCGCAATGGATCGCATCCGCCACGGTCACCGACGGCAAGCAGACGCCGACCGTGGTCGCGCCATTGCTGGGCCGGCAGACCATGCTGGTGGGAGAGTCCGGCGGCGCGATTGCCGAGTGGTTCACCTACGAGCCCGCCGACAGCGGCGCGACGCAGTCGCGGGTCGCGCTGGGCGAACCCCGCCACTTCCGCGGCGACGGCGCCGCGGTCACCGCGCTGGCCGCGTCGTCGCGCGACCGGGTGTTTGCGGTGGGATACGCCGACGGCCGCGTGCGCGTGCTGCAGGCAACCAGCGGCAAGCGCGTGATCGATCTGAAACTCGCCGCCGGGCCGGTCGATGCGGTTGCGATTTCCCCCAAGAACGATGGACTGATTGCCGTGGCCGGCGGCACGCTGCACCACTTCGATCTGAATCTGGGACACCCGGAGGCAACGCTGCGCGCGATGTTCCGGCCGGTGTGGTACGAGGGATACCCCGGCCCCGAACACGTGTGGCAGTCATCGGCCGGGACCGACGACTTCGAGCCCAAGCTGGGCATGTGGCCGCTGGTGTTCGGCACGCTGAAGGCGACGTTCTACTCGCTGCTGTTCGGCGTGCCGCTGGCACTGCTCGCGGCCATCTACACCAGCGAATTCATTCCGCCGGGCGTGCGGCCGCGCATCAAGATCGTGGTCGAGTCGATGGCCAGTCTCCCCAGCGTTGTGCTGGGATTTTTGGCTGCGCTGGTCATCGCGCCGTTCGTGCAGCGCGTGGTTCCGTCGGTGATGGCGGCCTTCGTCACCGTCCCGTCCCTGCTGCTCATGGCGGGCTACGGCTGGCAGTTGCTGCCGCAGGAAACCTCGCGGCGCCTGTCCCGTTTCCGGCTGCCGGTGATGCTGGTGCTGCTTCCGCTGTCGGTTCTGATCGCCAGCGTGCTGGGGCCGTGGCTGGAACGCCTGTTCTTCGCGGGCGACATGATGGCATGGCTGGCGGGCCGGACCGGCAGCGCATTCGGCGGCTGGTTTCTGCTGCTGCTGCCGATCAGTGCGATTGTCGTGATTCTCCTGGTCGGACGCATGACCGGGGAACTGATTCGCGGCATGGCCTCACGCTCGACCCGGCACCGGATTGCGGTTCTCGACCTCGTGCGTTTTCTCGTGGGTGGACTCGCCACCGTGATGTTTTCGCTGGTGGGTGCGTGGGCGCTCAGCTCGGTGGGTCTGGATGCGCGCGGTGGACTGATGGATACCTACGTGCAGCGCAACTCGCTGGTGGTGGGTTTCGTGATGGGGTTTGCGATCATCCCCATCATCTATACGATCGCGGAGGATGCGCTGTCGGCGGTGCCCGACCATCTGCGCGCCGCGTCGCTCGGCGCGGGTGCGACCCCGTGGCAGACTGCGATTCGTATCGTGCTCCCGACCGCGATGAGCGGGCTCTTCTCGGCGATCATGATCGGCCTCGGCCGCGCGGTGGGCGAGACGATGATCGTGCTGATGGCCGCGGGCAACACGCCCGTGCTGGAGATGAACATCTTCAACGGATTCCGGACGCTGTCGGCAAACATCGCCACCGAACTTCCCGAAGCCGTGCGGGACAGTACGCACTACCGCACGCTGTTTCTCGCGGCATTGCTGCTCTTCCTGATGACGTTCATCGTAAACACCGTGGCGGAGATCGTCCGCCTGCGGTTCCGCAAGAGGTCGGCGCAGATATGAGCGCGCCCGTCGGCTGGCAGAAGCGCATGCGTCCGCGTGGCGGGACTTCGTTGCTCGCGCACGGTGAGAACATGCTGTGGTTGATGGGCGGCGCGCTGGCCGTGTGCACGATCATGATCGTGGGCCTGCTCTCGCTCGTCGTGTACCAGGGCGCCACCACCTTCTGGCCGCATCCGATCATCGCGGTCACGCTGGACAACGGCCGCACCATCATGGGCGAGCAGACCCGCAGTGACCGCTTCACGCCCACGCCCGAGGCGGAAGCGTCGTGGTCGGAGGAGACGCGGCGCCGCTTTGCGGCCGGAGAAGCGGGAGAGAAAATCACGCGGCGTCTCGTGCGCACCGGCAACTTCGACGTGAGTGGGACCCACTTCGAATGGGTGGACGACATCGCCACCGCGCGCACGGAGCGGCCGGAGTGGGCCGTGGTGCTGGAGCGGCACGAGTGGGGACGCTTCTACGGGATACCGGTTGGCTTCAAGGTTGATGGAGAGAAGGTGGCAGCCGGTGCCGAGGACGCATGGCGGGAATTCGAATCGGTGCACGACGAGGTGTCGCGCCGTTTTGAGCGGCGCTATCGCCTGCAGAAGCACGACTTCGGCAGGCTGCATGCGATGGAGGAGCGCGCGCGGCTGGAAGTCCGCGATGCCGAATTGAAATACGGCGCAGACTCGCCGGAACGCGCGCGAACGCAGGAGATCTACCAGGGCGAAAAGGCGGCGCTCGACGCGCGTGCCCAGACACTCGAAGAGGAGATCCGTCTGCTCGACGAGACCAACGGCCGCTACGAGTTGATGATGGCGACGGCGTCGGGCGACACGGTGTCGATTCCCGTTGCATCGGTGGTGCGCGGGTTTCCGGCCAACCGGCTGGGCCTGGCCGGCCGGCTCGGCGTCTACGCGTCGCGCTGGGGAGAGTTCCTGCGCGATGACCCGCGCGAGGCCAACAGTGAGGGCGGCGTGTGGCCCGCCATCGTCGGTACCGTGATCATGACGCTGCTGATGTCGATCGCGGTGGTGCCGTTCGGCGTGCTGGCCGCGCTCTACCTGCGCGAGTACGCCAGGGCCGGATTCATGGTCAGCGCGGTGCGTGTGGCCATCAACAACATGGCGGGTGTCCCGAGCATCGTATTCGGCGTGTTTGGACTCGGCTTCTTCTGCTATATCATTGGTGGATCGATCGACCAGTTCTTCTTCGCGGAAAAACTGCCCAACCCGACCTTCGGCAAGGGCGGCGTCCTGTGGGCATCGCTGACCCTCGCATTGCTCACGCTGCCGGTGGTTGTCGTCGCCACCGAAGAGGCGCTGGCCGCGGTGCCGCGGTCGATGCGCGAGGGTTCGTACGCGTGCGGCGCGAGCAAGTGGCAGACGATCCGCCGCATTGTATTGCCGCGCGCGATGCCCGGCATCATGACCGGGTTCATTCTGGCGATGGCGCGCGGCGCGGGCGAGGTGGCGCCGCTGATGCTGGTGGGCGCCGTCAAGCTCGCTCCCGAGCTGCCGGTGGACGGCGTGGCGCCGTATCTGCACGCCGAGCGAAGTTTCATGCACCTGGGTTTCCATATCTTCGATCTGGGCTTCCAGAGCCAGAACAGCGAAGCTGCCAAGCCCATGGTCTTTACCACCACGCTGCTCCTGATCGCGATCATCGCGGCGCTCAATATTGCCGCGGTATGGATTCGCACGCGGTTGCGGCGCCGGTTCATCGGCGGGACGTTCTAACCATGCAAGCAATGGGAAGTCGCAAATGACGGAATCGACGCAAGGGTCTCGCTCGCCGGGCGCCACGCCGCCGGCGGGTGGAGGCAGCACGGACCGGCTGCAGGCCATCGCCGCGGGCGGGAACATCGTCGCGACCATCCACGAGGCGATCGCCTCCGAGAAGATCGTGGTGGAGGCGAGCAAGTTCAATTTCTGGTATGGCGCCAAACAGGCGCTGCACTCCATCGACATGGCGATGCCGGAGGGGAAGATCACGGCCATCATCGGGCCCTCGGGCTGCGGCAAGTCGACGCTGTTGCGCTCGATCAACCGGCTCAACGATCTCCTGGACGACGTCCGCATCGAAGGCGACATCCTGCTGAGCGGCGACTCGATCTACGGCAGGAACGTGGACGTCATCGAGCTGCGCAAGCGCATGGGAATGGTATTCCAGAAGTCGAACCCGTTCCCGATGAGCATCTACGAAAACGTGGTCTACCCGCTGCGGGTGGACGGCGTGCGCGACCGGACCCTGCTGGACGAAGTCTGTGAGCGAAGTCTGCGCGGCGCGGCGCTGTGGAACGAGGTCAAGGACCGGCTCAAGGACAGCGCGCTGGGCCTCTCGGGCGGGCAGCAGCAGCGGTTGTGCATCGCGCGCGCGATTGCCGGCGAGCCCGAGGTCTTGCTGATGGACGAGCCGTGTTCGGCGCTCGACCCGGTGGCGACCGGCAAGATCGAGGACCTGATGCAGGAGCTCAAGGGCGCGTATTCGATCGTCATCGTGACGCACAACATGCAGCAGGCCGCCAGGGTGAGCGATTACACCGCGTTCATGTACCTGGGGCAATTGATCGAATACGGGCCGACGCTCGACATCTTTACCAATCCGAAGCTGGCGGAGACATCCGACTATGTGACCGGGCGCTTCGGTTAACCCGCGCCGGGACGATTTATATGCGGTTAACGTGTTCTTTTT
>DASUGO010000158.1:0-5046 GCA_036273975.1 Candidatus Krumholzibacteriia bacterium | reverse complement strand
CGCGGTGACGTTGGCCTCGCCCGGCACGGCGACGCCGTCGTTCACCGCGCCTGCGTCCGCGGGCGCACTGACCTTCCAGCTCACCGTCACGGACAACGGCGGCGCCTCGCACTCCGACACGATCACGGTGACGGTGAACGCGATTCCGGTCGCCAACGCCGGAGCCGATCAGAACGTGTCCGCGGGCGCTGCCGTTTCCCTCGCGGGCTCCGCCACCGATGCCGATGGCAGCATCGCGAGCTACGCGTGGACGCAGACCTCCGGCCCGGCGGTGACTTTGAACGATGCGAACAGCGCCACGGCCACCTTCACCGCGCCAGCCGGTCCCGCCACGCTCGCCTTCGCCCTCACCGTGACCGACGATCGCGGCGCGACGCACGTGGACTCCGTGGTCGTGACGGTCACGGCCATCGTGATTCCGCCCTTGCAGCTCGCGCCGTCGATCGGACAGCAGCCCAACCACCCGCTCGCGCTCGAACACGGCTCCGCGATGATGATGGTCGCCGCCGCGGGCAGCGATCTCACCTACGAATGGCGGCGCGCCGACGGCTCGGTGGTGAAAACCGGGCCGGAACCGTTCCTGTTGCGCACCAACCTCTCCACGACCCAGGACGGCAATTGTTACTACGTGGTGGTCAGCAACGACCTCGGCACCGCGACCAGCGAGCAGGGTTGCCTCACCGTCGAGAACATCGACTGGGTGCTCGATCCCTCCGACGATCCGGCCAACGCCGACGACCGCAGCTACGCACTGGGTTTCGGCACCGCGCTGCTGAATCTCACGCAGACCGTCACCGGTCCGTTGACGGGCAACGTGGGCGGCATGCTCGGCTTCCCGCAGCAATTCGGTCCCGCGGAGAACTGCTTCATGGGGACTTACGGTGGCACCACCATCGACGGCCTCCCGGTAACGCCCGGCGCGACATTACCGCTGGGCCATCACACGCTGAGCGAGTCCTGGAACGACTGCTACAGCGATGTCGACGACACCGACCCGCAAAACGGCGCGTACCTGGTCGAGTACGACTTTCCGCAGGTCTGGGGCGCGGGCACACTGACCATCCACGTGAGCGAGCCCTACTTCAACGGCACGCTGCAGGCCGACATCGTCACCAGCGGCTCGGGCACCACCCGCTCCGAGCAGTTCGAGATCGCGATCCTCGAGGACTTCAGCATCGGCGACCTCAATATCGCCAACGATCAGTCGATCGATGTCGATCGCCGCTATGCGCCCGATGGCTTCCGCGTGGACGAAGCCTACGTCACCTTTCACGCCATGATGAGCGCCTTCGACGCCAACGGCGGCGCCGGCACGATCGGTATCAGGCAGGGGAATTTCTTCCACCTGCGCCAGCATTTCGACGACGGCGACAGCGGCGAGCCGGAGTTCAGCTCCACCGGCACCATGACGGTGTCACTCGGCCGGTACGGACTCGCCGCCCTGGAGCCGAGTGGCACTCAGCGGGGCTGGGGATTCCGCCTGTTGCCCGATGAGGAGTGTCCCGCGGACACCTGCGCCGATCTGCCGTAGCCCGCAAGACGACGGCCGGCGGAGTGACGGAAGCCGTCGCGGCGAACGTCCAACAGGTGTGCGCCGACACCTGCAACGAAGACACCCACTCCCGGGGGTACCGCTCGCGATATTCTCGCGCCCTGTCAGACCGGCCGAGAGTACGTCCTGGTGAAATTTCTCAGGCACGCGTTCAGCGCGCCCCCCTCGTTGACGGCCATCGTCACGGCCGTTTTCTGCTGGCCGGGTCCCGTACATTCCGGATCGTTCTACCCGCTGCGGCCGGACGATGCGCGCGCGGTGGATTTCACGAAGGCGGCATTCGGCGCGCATGCCGACGGCGTCGGCGACGATGCGGACGCGCTTCAGCGCGCCATCGACCAGGTGCAGGAAACCACGGGTGCCGGCGTGCTGCTGATTCCCGAAGGGCGGTATCGCCTCGGCAGGACGGTCCATGTCTGGCAAGGCATCCGCCTTCTCGGCTACGGCACCGCACGGCCCGTCTTCGTGCTCGGCAAGGACACGCCGGGATTCCAGGAAGGCAGCGGCCGCTACATGGTCCACTTCGCCGACAACCGCCCCGACCCCGGACAACCCATCGTCGATGCCACCGAGTTCACGTTCTTCAGTGGCATGAGCAACATCGATTTCGAATTGCAGGATGGAAACCCGGCGGCCATTGCCGTGCGCTTCCATGTCGCGCAGCACAGCGAGCTCACGCACATGAACTTCCGCGTGGGCACGGCGCGCGCGGCCGTGGAAGATATCGGCAACCAGGCGAGCGACATTCATGTCGAAGGCGGCGAGTACGGCATCATCACCAGGCGCACCGCGCCCGTGTGGCAATTCCTGCTCATGGATTCGAGCTTCGACGGTCAGCGCGCGGCCGCTATCCACACGCAGGAGGCGGGCTTCACGCTCATCCGCGTGAGCTTCTCGAACATGCCGGTGGCGCTGCAGATCGCGCCCGGAGAAGTGGAGCAGCTCTACGGCCGCGATCTGTGGATGCGCAACATCCGCACGGCCGCGTTCGTGGCGGGCAACGCGCGCAACGCGCATTCCGCCGTGACGCTGGTCAATACCGCATGCAGCGACGTGCCGCGCTTCTTCGCGGGCGAGAATCCGCTCGCGGCGCCCGGCCGGCACTACGTGGTGGATCGCTTCACGCAGGGACTCATGATCGGCGCGGATGGCCGCGAGCAAGGCATTGCCACGCGTCACACGGCGCGCTCGCTCGACAGGCCCGCGCAGCCGGTGCCGACCGACATTCCCGCGACACCCGCGATGGACCAGTGGGTGAACGTCCGCTCGCTGGGCGCCAAGGGTGACGGCCAGACGGATGACACCGACGCCCTGCTGGCCGGCATCGAAAAGCACGCCGCGCTGTTCTTTCCGAGCGGCACCTACCGCGTGAGCCGCCCGCTGATGCTCGAGCCCGAGACGGTGTTGATCGGGCTCAATCCCGCCACGACGCAGATTGCGCTGCTCGACAGCTCCCCCGCTTTCGCCGGCGAGGGTGACCCGGTGGGTATTGTTGTTGCGCCCCAGGGCGGCCGGAACATCGTGCGCGCGCTCGGCGTCACCACGGATACGTCCAATCCGCGCGCGGCCGGCGTGATCTGGATGGCCGGGACACGATCATTGCTCGACGACGTTTCCTTCCCGGGCCAGCGATTCTTCGGCTCGGGCTTTCGCGGGTTCGGCCCGCCGCGTCGTCCGCCCTCGTCTGCGACGACCGCACCGGTGGTCAGACCCCGCTTCGAGTTCTCGCCGGCCGCCGCCGATTTGCTCGTCACCAAGGGCGGCGGCGGCATCTTCCGCAACAACTGGCCGCACGGCAGCAACGCCCGCATCGGGCTGCGCGTGGAGAACACCGCCACGCCCGGCAAGATCTACCAGATGTCGGTGGAGCATCACTTCCGCGTGGAGGCGGAGTTCCGCAAGGTGCGCAACTGGGAGATGTACGCGTTCCAGACCGAGGAGGAGAACCCCGCCGGCGCCAACGCGTATGCCATCGACATCGAGGATTCCTCGAGCCTGCTGTTCGCGAACACGTACATGTACCGCGTGTCGCGCAACGTGGTGCCGAAGACCTACGCCATCAGGACGCGTCGCTCCGATCACATCGCGTTCGAGAACATGAAGGTGTTCAGCCAGACGCGACTCGCGTTCGACAACGCCGTCTACGACGAAGCCAATGGCGCCTACGTGCGCCCGCACGTCTTCACGCATTTCGCGGTGAATGCGGGCGCGAAGCCGCGACGTGACCAGGCGCTGCGGGGGTCGTTGTTCGGGAGCGCGACGCTGCAGATGCTCGCGAATGGCTTCAGCAATGCGTCGGGGCTCGCCGTCGACGACACGGGCACTCCGTTCTTCACCGATGCCGCGCACGGAAAGATCTACCGCTGGAATGCCGCGAAGCGCACGGCCGAGGTGCTGGCGCAGATCGAGGGCCAGCCGCAGGTGCTCGGCTTCGTCGCTCCCGACACCTTGCTCGCCATTGCGAACGAGCGCGCGGTCTATCGGTTGAGCTCGACCGCGCCCGGCCCCGCCGAACGCGTGGCCGAAACCGCGGAGCCATCGTCGCAGACGACGCTGCTGTTACCGGTCGGCATCCACAACTCGTTCAGCGTGATGCAGGACCTGATGGAGCGCCGCGGCTACGTGTACCGGCCGCGCAGCAACACCGCCGTCGTGAGCGCGGTATCGAACGAGCATCGCGGCTACTTCTACGCACCCGGGAACCGCACCGCGATCATGGCCGGCGGCACCTGGAGGCCTCTCCTGCAGAGCTCGCAGCTCGCGGCGTTCGTGCCGGGCACATCTCACTACCTGGCGAGCGAAGACGACGGCCGCACCTGGCGCGTCACGCTGCAAGACGATGGCAAGCTCACGGGCACCGTCTTCGCCGAGCGCGGCGGCACGTCGGTGGTCACGGACGCGGCCGGAAACGTGTACATCGCGGAAGGCGAAATCCGGCTCTACGACCGCCATGGAAAGCCGCTGGGCGTGCTCGAGATTCCCGAGCGACCCGGAAGCCTCGCATTTGGCGGCGCGGATCGGCGCACGCTGTATGTCGCGGCGCGCACGTCTCTCTACTCGATTCGCACGAAGTCGCCGGGGCGCTGAGGCGCGACGCTGGTTTCACAGCCGATGCGGAAGAATGGCATTCGCCAGATTCTTTCCGGCGACGTGCAACAGCAACCAGCCGATTCCGGCGCGACCCAGCATGACCGACGGATTGTCGCCGAGCTCGGCACCGGCGAGCCACGGATCGCGGGCTCCGCCCACCGGCAGGACGCGCGCACACGCTTCGAGCGCGAGCTCACGGATCCGTGAAGAGTCGCCGCCCAGGACGTCGGCGCCGTAGAGCAGTACCGCGCAGTTGCCCGCCAGGCCATGGCACAGCGAGAGCGCCGCGCCCGGCGATGCGAGCATGTCCTCCACGATGCGCCGCGTCGTGTCGAGGCCGATCGTCGCTTCGAGCCGCAACGATTCCTCGCGCAACAATTCGTACGCGCGCAAACGCGAGACGG
>DASUGO010000157.1:0-7354 GCA_036273975.1 Candidatus Krumholzibacteriia bacterium | reverse complement strand
GCGGGGCGGGCCTCGGGCCGGCGACCGCGTTTCTATACTCGGGCCCGGCCATCAATGTTCTCGCCATCATTCTGACGGCGCGCGTGCTCGGTCTCGAACTCGGCGTTGCGCGCGCGGCCGGTGCCATCGTATTCGCGGTCGTCATTGGCCTCCTGATGCACCTCATCTTCCGCAGGGAGGAGAGAGAACGCGCGGCCGTCGCACCCCCACCGCTGAATCTTCCGCAACCGTCGCGACGACTCTGGCAGGATGCCGCGTTCTTCGCTGCCATGGTGGGCTTCCTGGTGTTCGCCAACTGGGGACGGCCGGCGCAGACCGAGCATGGTGCCTGGGCCGCGATCTTCAACGCGAAGTGGGTCATCTCAGGCGTGTTCCTGACCGGTATCGTCGTTGCGGCCGCGCGCTGGTTCGAGAGGGACGAGCTGGGCGAGTGGGCCGGCGCAACCTGGGGCTTCGCAAAGCAGATTCTCCCGCTTCTCCTCGGCGGCGTCCTGATTGCGGGCTTCCTGCTCGGGCGGCCGGGGCACGAGGGGATGATTCCGTCGCAATGGGTCGCGCGCCTGGTGGGTGGAAACGGTCTTCTTGCCAACTTCTTCGCCGCGATCGTCGGCGCGTTCATGTATTTCGCCACGCTCACCGAAGTTCCCATTCTGCAGGGACTGATCGGATCCGGCATGGGCAAGGGTCCCGCGCTCACACTGCTCCTCGCCGGGCCGGCACTCTCGCTTCCATCGATGCTCGTGATCCGGAGCATCATTGGAACCAGGAAGACACTCGTGTATGTGGGCCTCGTGGTCGTGCTCTCGACGGCGGTGGGGCTCTTCTACGGTTCTGTTCTTTCGGACTGATGGATTCACACCATGGAGGAAACACAATGACCAGGATTCAGGTTCTCGGCCCCGGTTGCCAGAAGTGCAAGGTGCTGGCCGAACGCGTCACGCAGGCCGTGCACGAGCTCGGCATCCAATGCGAAATCGAAAAGGTGTCCGACATCAACCAGATCATTGAATTCGGCATCATGTCCACACCTGCCCTTGCAGTCGACGGCGCCATCAAGGTATCCGGCCACGTGCCGTCGGTGGAGAAGATCAAGGAGATGCTGTCGTGAAGCCCACGCCTTCGGCGGGGCGCTGGCCGTGGCTGCTGCTTGCGTTGCTGCTGGTTCCCGTCGCCACCCATGCTTCCGACCCCCAGATTGCCGCGAACCGCATCGTGGTCTACTACTTCCACACCACCTACCGTTGTGCGTCGTGCCAGAAGATCGAGGCCTATACGCACGAGGCGGTGGCGACTTCCTTTGCCGCGGATATCGAGAAGGGCCGCGTGGTGTGGAAACTCGTGAATACGGACGAAAAGCCGAACGCTCACTTCGTCAAGGACTACAAGTTGTACACCAAGTCGGTCGTCCTCTCGGAGGAGATCAACGGAGAGCAACAGCGGTGGAAGAATCTTCCGCGGGTATGGGAGCTGCTGGGTGACAAGCCCGGTTTCCTCCTCTATATCCAGGAGGAGACTGCGGCGTATCTCACGGAGTTGCCGTGACCGAAGTACTCGCGGCCGCGGGCAGCGCGCTGTGGCTCGGCATTCTCACCTCGATCAGCCCGTGCCCGCTCGCCTCGAACGTGGCGGCGATCTCCTTCGTCGCGCGGCATGTCGGGGCCCCGCGGCGCGTCGTGCTGGCGGGGATTGCGTACACCCTCGGCCGCGCGCTGACCTACGTGCTTGTCGGCATTCTCGTCGTCTCGAGTATTCTCTCGATACCGAGCGTGGCGCTTTTTCTGCAGGAGCGCATGAACCAGGTCCTGGGTCCCCTGCTCGTTCTCATCGGAGCGGTGATGCTGGGGTGGCTGCGGCTGCCAACCTGGGGCCGGGGCTGGGCACCTCCCGAACGCCTGGCCCGGAGTGGAATCGGTGGCGCCGGGCTGCTCGGGGTTCTCTTCGCACTCTCCTTCTGTCCCGTGTCCGCAGGGCTCTTTTTTGGTGCTCTGATTCCGCTTTCGATCGGGGCGGACTCGCGCGTGCTGCTGCCGGCCCTCTACGGCGTCGGCACCGGGCTGCCGGTGGTCGTGTTTTCGGTACTCATCGTCGTGGGCGCGCAGGGGGTGGGCAGGGCGTTTCGCGTGCTCACCGCCATCGACCGCGCCGCGCGCCCGGCGACCGGCGTCGTGTTCATCCTCGCGGGCCTCTACCTCACGGCGACCCACGTGCTGGGCTTGCTATGACGCGTCCCTTACGGGAGCGGGCCAGCCGTGGCTGACCCGCTCCCGGGACTTGCGTCTGTGACTGACGTTCTCCGTGACTACTTCAACAGCACCATCTTTTTCTGCTCGATGACGCCGCCCGCGTTGAGGCGGTAGAAGTAGATCCCCGAACTCAGACCGGCCGCGTCAAAATCGACGACGTGACGACCCGCGCCCTTGATCTCGTTCACCAGCGACGCCACGCGGCGGCCCGACACGTCGAACACGTCGAGCTGCACCAGCGTCTCGGACGCCAGCGTGTACGCAATCGTCGTCCGCGGGTTGAACGGATTGGGATAGTTCTGCGCCAGCGACGTCGTAAACGCCACCGCGGCTTCGGGCGCGCCCGGATCCACGGTCGGGTCGACGACGCTGCGCCGTCCCGACGCCACCAGCGGCGTGCCTTCCACCGGTCCGGCCACCGCCGTGTTGCCCCGCCACGTGATGGCGTCGATGTAGACATCGTCGCTGTTGTTGCTGGCGTCGCAACGGAAGCGGATCTTCGCGTTGGTCGGGAAGGTGTACGACGCGCGCGGAATGGAAACCGTCGCGATGTACCAGGTGTTGTTGCTGAATCCGGACCCGGCGATGTAGTTGGCGACAATCTGCCACGCCGACCCGTTGTAGTACTCCACGTAGAAGTTCTCGTTCGTCTCCATGCTGAGCGACACGAAGTAGAACTCGATCTCCTGCGTCTGGTACGCGGTCACGTTGCGACCCGTGGTCGTGTAGAACGACGACGACGTGCCGCTGTTGTCCTGGACGTCGGCCGCGGCCGAGCCTTCCCATGCGTACGTGCCGCCGGTGTAGCGCACCATGTCGGCGCCGCCGTCGGTGTACGTGCCCATACCGCTCTCGAAGTTGTCGTACGTGATCGTCGTCCAGCCGCCACCGCCCGAGGTCACGTTCACATACGCCGTTTTCACTTCGGGGTCGCTGCCGCACGGGTTGGTCGCGGTCAGCGTCACGGTGTACGTGCCGGCCGCCGTGTAGCTGTGGCTCGGATTCTGCGCGGTCGACGTCCCGCCGTCGCCAAAGTTCCAGCTCCAGCTGGTCGGGCTGCCGGTCGACAGATCGGTGAAGCTCACGTTGAGCGGTGCCACGCCGGAGGTCGGCGAGCCGGAGAAGTTGGCCGTGACCGTCGGCGAGCAGCCGCCGCCACCGCCGACCGCGGCGTTGATGTCCACCATGCCGAAGCCGGCGTAGCGGTCCCAGCCGGCGCCGGACTCGACGTTCACGATGTCCTGCGCGGTGCTGGTGAGCTGGCTCTTGATCTGCGCCGGCGTGTAGGACGGGTTCTTCGACTTGATCAACGCGCACACGCCCGCCGCGTACGGCGTCGCGCACGACGTGCCGTTGAAGAACGGCTCGTAATCACCGCTTGTGTAGCCGCCGCCGCCCTGGATGTCGGTCGTGGGCAGGATGGTGGGCGCGATGATATCCACCGCACCCGCGGCGTTGGCCGTGGTGGTGCCGTAGTTGGAGCCCCACCAGCGCTCACCGTCACACGTGTAACCGTTCGGGTCGGTGCTGACGCCCGGGTTGCACTCCGACGACAGGCTGCTGCTGCGCTTGCGGTCGCCGCACGGCGACGCCGCGCCCACGCCGATCACGTAGGTGTTGATGGCCGGATAGCTGATGGTGCTCCGGTTCTCGTTGCCGGTGGCGGCGAGAATCGTGACACCCGCGTTATACGCGTACTGGATGGCGCTGTCCGTCGACGGATCGCTGGAGATCGCCGCACCCAGACTCATGCTGATGATGTTGGCGCCGTGATCGGCCGCGTAGTAGATGGCGTTGACGATGGCCGAGAAGTACATCGACCCCGCGCTGTTGGCCACCTTGAGCGGCATGATCTTGCAGCCCGGCGCGGCGCCGCACGCACCGAGACCGTTGTTGGCCTTGGCCGCGGCGACACCGGCGCAGCACGTGCCGTGTCCGCCGCCCGACGAGTTGTCTTCCGGATTGCTGTCGTTATCACCATAGTCGTAGCCGGTGACGAGCGTCAGGTCCGGGTGGCTCAGATTCACGCCCGAGTCGATGATCGCGATGATCACGCTCGCGCTGCCGTAGCCCGCGCTGCCGTCCCAGCCCGCCTGCGCGTTGGTGTCGAAGCCGGGCGTGCCGACCGTCGTGGACAGCGTGTGCGAATAGGTACCGCCCCAGTCGAGTCCCGGGAGTTGCGCGGTGTTGTTGTGGCCCCAGTGATCCGCGTAGAGCGGATCGGTGGGAACCGCCGCCGGGAACGCGCGCCAGTCGGGCGTCGCGTATTCGACGTTCGCATCCGCGGCATACTGACGCACCGCCTCCTCCACATCCGACCCGGGGGCGAGATGCAGCATGTAGGTTCGGCCGGTGCCGAGCCGCTGCGCCTCCACCCCGTTCATCGGGTCGATGAACGGACGCGATATCTTCACCACGCCCACACGGCGGCTGACCGCATCGAGCGACGCAATGCCGGTGGTAATCCCCGGCGCAACGTCACCCAGCTGCGGGCCGACCTTGAGTTGCGAACGCTTGGCGCTCGAGTCGGTGAACTTGACGATGATGTGATCGGGCGCGTACGGCAGCACGTTGTCGCCGGAGGCGGCAAAGCCCTGCTGGGTGGGCGAGAACGCGCGTGGCGCCGCGGCAAACGCGGCCAGCGCGACGAGCAGAATCAAGGTTGCCAGCACGGAAACGTAGGTAAGCACTGACTTGCGATTCATGATTGCTCTCCTGTTATCGAATTGATCGTTGCACCATTTGCTCCGGCGAGAGTCGTTGCCCTGCGACTCGTTCCGGCGCGCCAAGGAGAATGCACGGGACGCCGCTGCGTCCCAAACTTGGTTTGGTCGGTGGTGTGATCCCTCCCCTCGCGGCCGTTGTGGAAACGGCCACTCTGCGAACTGCAAATGTGCCGGGCTGAGGAAACAGGCAGGTCAGCCGGACACGGTCACCGCTCAATTTTCGCGGACGGCAAATGGTAGAGACGCGGCATACCCGGCGTCCATACAATTGTATGTGAATGATCGAACAAGCGCGGCGGGCGCGGGCACGTTGGAACTAAAAGACTTCGGACAGGCCGAGGTAGAGGCCGCGCGAGCCCTCCTGGCCCCAGCCATGGTCGATCGTCAGGTTGGTATCGGACCTCTTGTTGAACTTGACGCGCAGGCCGACACCCGCGCCGAGGTTGGCCTTGCCGAACGTGAGCGTCTCCGGATCCGTCGTGCTGATGAAGTTCGCGAACACGACCGCGCCCCACAGCCCGTCGCGCGACAGCCCCACGCGGTACTCGGACTCCAGGTAGATCTGGTTTCCGCCGCGGATGCGTCCCTGCAGATAGCCGCGCGAGGCGCGCCCGTAGGTGTCCCAGCCGTCCGACGGCAGGTTGAGGTACGGCGCCGGACCGAACGTGAACCACGTGTAGAGCCAGAATGCGAGCACGTTGTTGCCCGTCTTGGGAACGTGCGGATACACGCGCATCTCCGCCCACACTTCCTGCCAGTTCTTGTCGGAGCCCAGCGACTTTGTGTAGTTGCGCATGCTCATGCTGAGGTAGTACCCGGCGGACGGATTCACCAGGTTGTCGCGCGTGTCACCCAGCAAATTGAGTGACAGGCCTGACGCGACGGTGCGCGATACTCCGTCGCCGCTGTACAGTCCAAACGGCGTCAACTCACCCTGGTCCGCGCGTTCGTCGACGATGTCGTTGAACTCATCGTAGTGGTAACCGAGCCCGATGAACACTGGGCCGCTGGCCACGCGATACACGGTCGCGTACCCGCGCATCAACTTGAACGACATCGGAAACTCGGTCTGGGTGCCATCGAACGGGCCGAGGCCCCACGTCGAGCGCTCAGTATCCAGATAGCGAAAGTCCATCCGGGCAAGAAAGTCACCCGAGGTGCTGAACATGTCGCCGCGCACCTGCGCCTGGATCTGTCCGGTGGTCGACGCGTTCCCGGAGATCGACAACGACGAGTAGCGCGCGTCGGAGGATCCGCGCTGCCCGGCGCCGGTCGCCATCACGCCCAGCGCGACGCCGTAGACGGGGTTGTAGCTGAACGTCGGCAGCAGTGCCCAGGATAGTCCGGTGCGGGTGGTCGTGCTCAGCTCCGGCTCGATGCGCCGCTTGAGCACGTACTGGTTGAGAAGGTCGAAAACGTCGCGCTCGGGAACCGCGCTCGCGGTGTCAGGCACGACGAGGGCAATGCCCCCGATGTCCGGGAACGTAACCACGGTGGCAGAGTCGGGCTGAGCGGAACTCTCCCCGGCCGCTTGCGTGGTAATGCAGAGCAACATCGAGGCGGCCAGCAGGAGATGGATTCGCATGTGGGAAGCAAGACTAGCGCAACCGCCGCCGTTTCGCAATCGCGTGGGCGTGGGCCGTTTTCGATTTCCATCCCCCATGACCGGCTGATATAGTCGCCGCATTCCGTCGCCACGACGAGGTCACGACCGTTGGAGGAGGGCTCATGTCCGATTTCAAGCCGTACGTCCCCGCCGAACAGGAACTCCAGGATTTCACCGTCCGCACCGTGGTGCTGGGCGTCGTCCTGGGCGCACTCTTTGGAAGCGCCAACGCCTACCTGGGTCTGCGCGTCGGACTCACCATCAGTACATCCATTCCGCTGGCCGTCGTGTCGGTAGCCGTGCTGCGTTTGTTGAGCCCCATCTTCGGCAAGACCAACATCCTCGCGTGCAACATCTCGCAGACCGCCGGCTCGGCGAGCTCGTCGCTCGCGTCCGGTATCATCTTCACGATTCCCGCGCTGTTCCTGTGGGGATTCGAACCCGCGCTCTGGCAGATCACCGCCCTCGCCGTGTGCGGCGGCGTGATGGGCGTGCTGCTCATGATCCCATTGCGGCCGTATTTGATCGTCAAGGAACACGCCACACTTCCCTACCCGGAGGGCACCGCGGCGGCGGAGGTGCTGATTGCCGCGTCGGGCGGCGGCTCCACCGCGAAGAACGTGTTCGTCGGGCTCGGCCTCGGCGCCGTCTATAAAGGACTGATCAACCTGCTCTACCTGTGGCCCGACGTGGTCGAGGCGCGCCTCCCCGTGCTGCGCAAGGCGGTGGTGAGCATGTCGACCACGCCCGCGCTGCTCGGCGTGGGCTACATCCTGGGC
>DASUGO010000156.1:0-31108 GCA_036273975.1 Candidatus Krumholzibacteriia bacterium | reverse complement strand
AACGTGGGTGAAGCGCCGACATCGTTACAGGATTGCTGCGAGGCGGCGGTGCCGCCGTCGCACGCAACCATCGCGAGCAACCATGCGCCGGTGGCGAACGTCCACGGTGTCCGCATGCCGGGTCACTCCTCCAGCTGTTCGAACGTCTTGTGGCGGCGGATCGCGTAGCGGATGATCACCGCGATGAACAGCAGCGCCACGAGGCCGAATGCCGGTCCCGACTGGATGGCCAGCAGTTTGGCGTGGTAGCGGCGTTCCAGATCGTCCTGAAAGTACGTACCATAATCCCCCGCCGGAAAGCCCCAGAAGTCGAGGAACGCGGCGTCGAAGTTCTTATGCGCGGCCACGGCGCCCAGAAACTCCGGCAGCCGCTGGAAGCCGCCGTCGGCAAAGAGCTCGGTGAACGCGGCGTAGGAGACGCGGTACGCGGCTTGCGCGCGTTCCTCCTCCAGCGGGTAGGTGTAGGTCATGTCGCGCAGTCGCGGCGCGGTGCCACTCCAGACGCTGTTGGCGAGCTGCCAGCCGTCGACCACCGACCACTCGCGCGCCTGCCACTGCGCGAGTCCTTCGAGGAACCAGATGGGAAAGCGCACGCGCGGCACCTTCTGGAACAGCAGCAGGTGCGAGAGTTCGTGCGGCACCACTTCTTCGAGCGAGTTGAACGAGCGCGTGGCCTTGTTGACATCTACAAGGATGCGCTGGTCCTCGAGCACCGCGAACGCAACCCCCCAGCGCGGCATGCCGTGCTCGAGGTTGCGGTCGTAGCCGCGCGCGTCGGTGGTGATGACGATTTCGATGGGCGTCATCGCCGAGAGCCCCAGCTCCGACGCGATGCGCGGAATCTCCGCCTGGCAGATTTCTTCCACCTTGTCGGCGACGCGGTGGTGGCGGTTCTGGTAGCGGATCGTGACGGGAAGCGGGTCCAGCGTGCGGGTGAGTCCCTCGGGCTGGATGGCCTGCGCGATGGCGGGAACCGGCGCCAGCAGCGACGGCGCGGCTACCATGACGAGCGCCGCCATCACGGCGGCGCGAATCCAGACGCCGGGCGTCCGGGGCAGCGCGTGCGCGCGGAACGTCATCGGCGCGGCGGCCCCGCCGACTCGATCACGCCGGCACCCACCACGACGTCGCCATCGAACAATGCAATCGTCTGCCCCGGGGCGACCGCGCGCTGCGGGGTCACGAACGTCACCCGCGCCGTGTTGCGATCGGCCACGAGCGCGGACACCGGCTCCGCCGGATGCCGCGAGCGGATCTGCGCGCACAGCGCGTGCGCCGCGGTTGCGGCGCCGGCGTCGAGCCACGCGATGCGGCAGGTGAGTTCGTGCGCGAGCAGATCCTCGTCGTCGCCCAGCACGACCGCGTTGCGCGCCGGGTCGATGGACACCACGTACTGCGGGCGGCCGGCCGCGACGCCGAGCCCCTTGCGCTGACCGATGGTGTAGGTGGCGATGCCGTCGTGCGTACCCAGCACCTCCCCGTCGCGATTGAGAATCGGACCCGGGGTCATCGGAACCTTGCCGTCGAGGAATTCGCGCAGCGTGCGCGACGAGATGAAACACACGTCCTGACTCTCCGGCTTCTCCGCAATCGCCAGCCCGGCCTTGCGCGCGTGCTCGCGCACCGCCGGCTTGTCGCGGTCGCCCAGCGGGAACAGCACGCGGTCGAGCAGGAGCGGGTTCACGCCGGCCAGAAAGTACGCCTGGTCCTTGGCGTCGTTGGTGGAACGCGCCACGTAGTAGCGCCCGGCGCCGGAACGGAAGATGCGCGCGTAGTGCCCGGTCGCGACGAAGTCGTAACCCATCTTGTCCGACCATTCGGCCAGCGTGTCAAAGCGCACGATGGAATTGCAGCGCACGCACGGGTTGGGGGTGCGCCCGCTCGCATATTCGGAGAGGAAATCGCCGTAGACCTCGCGGCCGAACATCTCCTCGGTGCTCACCACCATGTGGCGGATCCCGAGGCGCTGGCACACGCCGCGCGCGTCGTCGATGGCGTCCATCGAACAGCAGCTGCGCTCCGGGACGGCCGCGTCGCCGTAGCAGTAGTTCTTCATCGTCATGCCGGTCACGCGATACCCGGCTTCGACCAGCGCCACCGCCGACACGGCGGAGTCCACGCCCCCGCTCATCGCGAGCAGCACGCTGCGCCCGTGGCCCGGCGTTGGCGGGCCCGAGGGCGAATCAATGGCGATGAACTGTCCTTCCATGGATCGGCCGGATCCGCCGGCACCTGATTCTACACCCCTGCCTGTAAAAAATCCTCCCCGCCGGTTGCCGGCGGGGAGGATTCGAGATCACGGCCCGCGGACGCGTCCGCGCCGCCCGGCGCCTAGTTGCCCGAAGCCGCCTGCTGGCGTTTCTTCAGGTTCTCCTGGCGGGCGATCTTGGCCTTGGCATACTGGCCCCACTGCGGGTCACCCGCGGCGCGCTGGAACACCGAGATGGCCTCGTCGTACGAACCCACCTTCTCCAGTGACTCACCCCAGGCGACGTAGAGCCCGGCCTTCTTGTCGGTGAACTCGAGGCCCTTCTTGGCCGTGTTGATCGCGTCACTGTAGCGGCCGAGTTCGTTGTAACAGCCGGCCAGTTCCTGGTACGCGAGCGCGAAGTCCGGCTTCAGCTCGACCGCCTTCTCGAGGTGAGGCGTGGCATCCTTGTAGTTCTTCATCGCCTTCAGCGAGGCGCCGAGGTTGTACTGGTACGACGCGTTGTCCGGCTTGTCGACCACGAGCGAATCGTAAACCGCCGCGGCCTTGTCGAACTGCTGCGCCTGGATGAGGAGCTTGCCGAGCTGGGAACGGAACCGGCTGCGCGTGTCGCCGGTGGTTGCGGCAATGGCACGCTCGTACGCGTCGATCGCCTGTTCCGATTTCTTCTGGTCCGCGTAGATACCGGCCAGCGAGCCCAGCGACTGCGCGTCGTCGGGAGTGCTCGCGACCGCCTTCTCGTAGAACTCCGCGGCCTCGTCGAGCTTGTTCTGCTTCTGATACAGGAAGCCCAGGTGGACGGCGGCGTCGTAGTTGTCGGGCTCGATGGCCAGCATGGCGTTGTACGAGGCGATCGCCGCGGCATACATCGCGTTGCTCCCCTCGGTGTCGGCCACCTTGGATGCCTGCTCCGCGGCGAGGATCTGCGAGTGCCCCATGTTGGACAACAGGTCCAGGCGCTGCGGCTCGAGCTTGTGCGCGGCGTCAAACGCGCCGGCCGCCTTGGCGTACTCTTTCAACTCGCGGTAGCAGGCACCGAGATCCTGCCAGGCCGCGATCCGGCCGGGCTCCTGCTGCACGACCTTCTCGAGTTCCTCGGCCGCCTTGTCGAACTGCTTGGCCGTCATCAATTGCGATGCGGTCTGGTGCATCATGTCGACGGTCGTCAACTGGCGTTCGAAGCCCTGTGAATCCTTGGTCTTGTCCAGCACTTCCTGCGCGGAGGCGCCACCCGCCAGCGCGACCAGGCTCATGGCGGCAACGCAGGCGGAAACACGCACACTCAATCTCATGGTCTCAGTCCTCCGTGTAGCTGATGACGATTCGCAGGGGCGCGAACCGCTTGAAATGGGCGAAGATAAGGAAGTCGTGCGGGCCGGCTGCCCGCGTCTTACCCTTTAAAAGGTAGCGGCGGCGGCCGAAGGTGTCAAGTGTCGATTTGGAACCACCTTACGGTGTCTCGGCGAGGTACTGGCGGATGATGTTCGCATTCTCGCCAGCGGCTTTTCCGATTTCCCCGTCGGGGTCTGCCTTCGCGGCCAGTTCCCACTCCTTGAGTGCCTCACGGAAGATCCGCGTCTCCGCAAACGCAAGGCCCAGGTTGTAGTGCGCCTGGGCGCTGTTGGGATCGATGGCCAGCGCCTGCTGGTACATCGTCATCGCCTCGTCGCGATTCCCCATCGACTGTTCGAGGAATCCCAGATGGCAGTACGCGAGCACGTCGCGCGGGTCGATGGCCAGCGCGTGCTGGAATGCCGCACGCGCCTCGTTGCGGTGCCCGCCGCCGTCGTACGCGAGCCCCATGTTGACGTAAGCGCGCGAGTACGTCGTGTCGAGTTCGGCGGCGCGCTGGTAGGCGGCCACCGCGGAATCGTAGTACGCGACCGCTCGGCTGTGCCGTTCCGCCGGCTCCGCCGCACCCAGCGCGTAGTAGGCGTTACCGATGTGCAACACGAGGCGCGGATCATCGGGGGCTGCCTGCTCCAGAATGCGCAGCGTATCCAGTTGCGCCTGCGGCGCCATCGCGTCGAGCCGGTCCGACAGATCCGGCGCCGGCGAGGTCGCGCGCGTCGCCGCCGGCCCGCCACAACCGGCGAGGGCCGCAAAAACAACGAGCAGAACAGCGCCCGCGCACACCCGCGGTCCGGCCTGCACCCGGCGCGCCACGGTTAGTACCGGGTTTCGCGTTGGCGTTTCCATTCTTCCGACCCCGTGATGCTGACGAAGAAGCGCACGAAACGGTCTTCGTAGGTGTTGGTGTTGACCGAACCGGTCTGGCCGAACTGCAGTGCGATGTCCATCCTACCGCGACGGTCCCTGAACAGCAAGCCGGTGCCCAGGGCCAGCGACCGGCGCTGGATGTTCTCACCCTCCGGGAGCGTGTACGGCAACTGTTCGTAGCGGGCCGCCGCGCGCAGCGGGAGACGCTGGCCATGGCGCCGGTACTCCATCCCCAGCGCCACCGTCTCCTCGCGTGCCAGCCGGCCGGCGGGAAACGACACGCCGTCGAACTTCTCGAAATCGCTCACCGACGCGCCCGCGTGGACCACGAACCCGCCCCCGGGACGCAGCGTCGCCGACCCCGTCCAGCGCGCGGGCAGCGTCATCGATTCGTTATAGCGCGTGTTCGCGCCGGAGTTCGTGTACGACTCGTCGACCTGCACGTCATAGTCGACCGCCGCCTCGTACATCAGGCCCAGCGACACCCGGCGCAGCGGGCGCACGACGGCCCCCACCCCCCAGCTGCTGGCGCTGAACTCCCGGTTCTGCGTGCTCACCGCATCGGCGGTGGCCGGCCCGGTGAAGTCGATGATCCACTTGTCCTCGATGCTGCCGCGATCGAGCGTGTAGAAGCCGCCGATCTTGCCGAAGCGGCCGCCGTCCAGCGCCAGCGTCATCGGCACCGTCCACAGGCCGCCCGAACGCTCGAAGCGGTTCTCGTACGCGTCGCCCTCGCTGGTGGTCATCGGCACCGCGAACGTCCCGTCGGGATCGTAGCGGCCGCGGAAACCAAAGGATGCGCTCAGCGTGTTGCGAAACAGCGGAAAAGCAAACGTGAGTCCGGTGATCTTGGTGGAAATGGTCTTCTCTTCGAAATCGGCCGACTTGTTCGCGTCGCTGGACACGTACCCCGCCACGCCGAACGTCACCCGCTTGACCCACGCGGTGGTGGCCGGGTTGTACTGCAACACGCCCAGCGAGTCGTCCACGAGCTGCACGAAACCGCCGAGCCCGATCATGCGCGCGTCGCCGGTATCGACGTGCTCCCCGAGCAGGTTGATCCCGAAGATCGATTCGGCACGCGCGCGGATCGGCGTCCCGAATACGCCGGCGACGAGCGCGGCGGCCACTGCCATGCGTGCCACGCGCGTCATGGGTTGAAATCGGCCGGGGTGGAGGACGTGATGAAGACGCGCGGGCGCAGACTGTCGATCGCGGCCGATGTGCCATAGAACTCGATCTGCCGCAGTTCGGTGTTCTCCTCGTCCATCCGGATGACGAACCCGTTGTCGTCCAGCAACCCGCGCAAGGTGAGGAAGATGGAGTTGGTCAGTTTGAAGTCGACCGTCGCGTCATCGTTGACGATCAGCGCGTTGGTCACCAGCTGCCCGCTCAGGAAGTCCTTGCTCGCCGGGTTCGACGATGCCGGGACATAGACGACCGCCGTGAGGCTGCTCACGTTGACGGACCCCGGCACGATGTGCAGCCGCACGCGCGCGGTGTGCACCGCGGACTCCAGCGCGAGTTCGTCCAGGCGAACCCGGAAGTAGGTCCGGCGGACGTAGCCGTCCGCCACCACCAGGTTGCCACTCGGCGGGCTGGTGGGACGGATGAAGGTGCCGTCCGAGTTGGCGTTGAAGGTGCGCCGCGTGTTGTCGGTGTAGAACACCTGCAACTGCGGGCGATCCTTGGCCGACTCACGCGACTTGAAGGATGCGAGCCGGTCGTTGACCGGGTCGGTGTAGACAATCGCGATGGCCGTGCGCGTCGTGTCCCCGCGCACCCAGCCCTGCACGAGATCGGCCGGAACGGGATAGGTGGCCGGAAACAGCTGCAGCGCGCGTTCCGCCGACCCGGTGGTGGGGTCGACGACCACCGAGAGTGTATCCAGCGACGGTACCGAATCGGTGGCTTCGGCGTACGTGTCCCGCAGCCGGTAGATGCGCGCCGGAAAACTGCCATTGATGTCGCGGGCGACCAGACGGAGCTCGGCGTGGTCGACGACCTTGTTGACATCCAGCGCCGCGCCGCTGAACGAGAAGTTGATGATCATCGCGCGTTCGTAGCCCAGCGCGCGGCCGAAACCGAGCGACGAGTCGGCCGCGATCAGCGAGTTGTACGCAAACACGGTGTCGCCGTAGACGGCGATGGTGTCCTGGAACACATCCCCGGGCGTGCTGCCCAGGATGTCCGAGTCCGAGCCGAGGGGGGTTTCCGGGTCCGACGAACAGGATAGTGCGAGCGCGATGGCCAGTGTGACGAGCGGCGCGACGAGTGCGGCGCGGACGCGAGCCCGGCGCTGTCGCGGGGTGACGAACTGCATCCGGCCTTTGTAGCACAGGCCCGTCCCGCGGTCAAGTTGACGGGTCATTTGGTGGGCTCCGTCGCGACGACCAGCTTCTTGACGCCCGCGCCCTTGATGAGATCGAGCACGCGGATCACGTCGCCGTGCGACACGCGCGAGTCCGCCTTGAGGACGACCGCCTTCTCAATCTGGTCGGCGAGGCGGGAGATCAGCGCCTGTTCGAACAGCGCGATCTCAATCGGCTCGTCGTTGAGATAGACCTTGCCTTCCGCGTTGATGTAGACGACCACCGGCGTCTGCCGCGTGGCCTCGGCGTGCTCGGCGGTCGGCAGCTGCAGGCTGATGGCCGGCTGGCTGACGAAGGTCGTCGAGACGATGAAGAAGATGAGCAACAGAAACAGCACGTCGATCAACGACGTGAGGTTGATGATCACCGAGCGTTTTCGCGTGCGCCGAAGTTCCATGGTTTACCCCCCGCGCGCCCGCCCCGGCTAGCGGCCTCCCCCGCCGGAGGCGCCCTGCATCACCGTCAGCTGCTTGATGAGCCCGTGCGAGTAGGTGTCGATCCGGATGACGAGCCCCTCGACGCGCGCGTCGAGCAGGTTGTACGCGATGAGCGCGGGAATGCCGATGATCAGACCAAACACGGTGGTGATGAGCGCCTGCGCGATGCCGCCCGACAGCACGCCCGTCTGTCCGACACCCGACACGCTGATCACCGAGAATACCTCGATCATGCCGGTCACGGTTCCCAGCAGACCGAGCAGCGGCCCCGCCGCGGCGACGGTTTCCAGCAGCACGAGGTAGCGCTCCAGCCGTTTGACCTCGCGCCGGCCGGTGTCCTCCATGGCCTGGCGCACGATGTGCTCCGGCTTGCCGGCTTCCAGGAGCCCCGCGCGCACCGTGTTGGCGAACGGCGTGTCGAAGCGTTCACAAATCTTGACCGCCAGCGGAATGTCCGCCGGCGTGCGGATGGACTCGATGCAGCCCAGCACTTCGCTCTGGATCACACGCGAACTGCGCAACGTGAGCAGTTTTTCGATGACGACCGCCAGCCCCACCACGGACAGCAGTGCAAGCGGTATCATCACCGGCCCGCCTTTTACAAAGATCGCCCACATCTACGGGTCGCTCCTTTCCTCGTCGTCCTTGCGGACAAACCGCCCGTTCTTGAAATAACGCTCCTCGTCACCCGGGAGCAGATAGTAGAACCCGAATGTAATCTCCAGATAGTCGTCCGGAAACCCCTTGGGCAACGGGCGGAACGGCGCCGCCCCCTTGATCGCGTTGACGCTGGACCGGTGCAGCGAGTCGTGCCCCTCGGTCTCCACGATGCCCAGATCCTCCATGTTGCCGTCCGGATAGATCCGGAACTTCACCCAGGTGTACCCGTGCACCGCGCCGAGCGTCGTGAACGCGATCGGCGGAATCCACTTCTGCTTGATACGCCGTTTCAAGTCCAGCAAATACGGCGCAAAGTCCCAGTCCGTCGTGCTGAGCGAAATCCCGCCGATGGTGGCGCTCGCCGACCCCTCGTTGTCGAACTCCTCGGTCTCGTCCGGGAGCGACGGGTCGTGGCGCGGGCTGATCTGCTCGGTGAACTTGGAGCGCTGGAGCGCCTCCGAGAGCCCGTCGTTCTCCACCGGCAAGGGCGGCAGCTCGCTCTTGCCGCCGCCTTCCTCGCCCGGCGTCGGCGAGGGATTGTCCGGTATCGGGATCTTTCCCTCGCTGTGCGGCATGTCCGAGGCGGAGTCGCGCATCTCCTGATCACTCGCGGCCGACGACACTGTGGACAGGAAGCGGCTCTGCGCATCGGTCGGCGTCGGCGTTTCCGGCGGCGACACCAGCGTGAACTCCAGCGGCTCGACCACCGGCTCCTTCGGGATCTCGATGTCGAGTGTCTCGAACGCGTGGCGCACGCCCGGCACGAGCAGCAACGCGTGCAGCAGGATCGACGCGGCGATCCCCCACAGGATCGTACGATCGCGGTGTGTGTCGGGCCGGGTCAGCGTCATGTCTGGATCACCGCTCCCCTTACACGCGCTCCAACCGGCAGATCACGAAGCCGCTGAACAACTCGCGCACGCCCGGAATCAACGTCAGCGGTTTCAGCCAGCCGAACCTGGCCGGCCGCAGCTCGAGCAGCGACACGCGCAGTCCCGGCACCTTACGCACGATGGCGGTGAAGCGGTGGATGCTCATGTGATTGAGATCGCTCTGGTACGATTGCATGATCTCCGCAACGCGCGCATCCACGTCGCCGGTGGACGCATCCGGTGACCGCTCGGCGAGAATCCGCCGGATGGCCGCGGCCAGCTGCGCGCGCGTAAAGAGCAGATGGCACCACGGTGTATACACATAGTCGTACAGGTGCGATCCCAGCGGCGAATAGTGGGGGGTGAAAAAGATCCAGATACCGCCCCCTTTTACCACCGTCCGGGCCATTTCCGCCAGCGCGCTCGCCGGGTCCGCGAAGTGCTCCATCGCGTCGTTCGCAACCACGGTGTCGAACGCCGCGTCCCGCACCGGAATCCGCGCCGCGTCGGCCACCACGAAGTCCACATCGGCCCCGGTTCCGTCCGCGTAGCGCCGGCTCTGTTCCACGTTCGCATCGAGGATGTCCAGCCCGACCGCGCGCGCGCCGCACTCCGCATACGCCACCGTCTTGCCGCCCAGCCCGCACCCCACGTCCAGCACCCGCCGCCCGGCCAGGTCGTGGCGCGGGTTCATGTAGCGGCGGGCGAATTCCAGCCCCCAGTGGTGCTCCCAGCGCGAGTAGTCATCGCTCGACGCGCGCCCGCCCACGTTGGGGCGGCGGAAGACCCGGTTCAGACCTACAATCATCCCTGTCATGCCGCCGGGTAACCGGATCCTCCGGTCAGGCCCCGCCTCCCGCGTGCGCCGGTTCCGGCGCCGCGTCCACCCGCCGGCCGGTGTCCTTCCAGAACACGTGCAGGCGCGCGCCGTCGACGTACATCGCCGTCGCGCCGTCCGCCCCGGCGGCGAACTCGCGCGAACCGCGCGCGACCCATTCGACACCGGCGGTGTGCAGGTGCGTCAACGTCTCGTGCCCCAGCGGCTCGCGCAGCACCACCGTGCCGGTCATTTCCACCGGCGCCGCGATCCCGTCGGGCGCCGCGTGCAGGTCCTCGGGGCGGATGCCGACGCGCACCCCGGCGCCGGGACGGCCGGCGAGCGCGCGCGCGAGTTCGGCGTCGAGCGGAAAACTGGCGCCGCCCGCCATCACGAGCGCACCGTTCGCGATGTGCGCGTCGGCGAAGTTCATCGCCGGGCTGCCCAGAAACGACGCGACGAACGTGTCGACCGGCCGCCGGTAACACGCCTCGGGGCCGCCCACCTGGTGGATACGTCCGTGGTTCATCACCACGAGCAGATCGCCGATGGTCATCGCCTCCACCTGGTCGTGCGTCACGTACACCGACGTCACGCGCAAGCGGTCGTAGAGGCGGCGGATCGTCGCGCGCATCTCCGTGCGCAGGCGCGCGTCGAGATTGGAGAGCGGTTCGTCAAAGAGAAACACGCGCGGCTCGCGCACGATCGCGCGCCCCAGCGCGACGCGTTGCCGCTGTCCGCCGGAGAGCTCCGACGGCTTGCGGCCGAGCAGCGCGTCGAGTTCGAGGGTCTTCGCCACCGCGTGCACCCGCTCGTCGATCTGCGCGCGCGGCACCTTGCGCACGCGCAGTCCGAAGGCGAGGTTCTGCTCCACGGTCATATGGGGATAGAGCGCGTAGCTCTGAAACACCATCGCAATGTCACGGTCGCGCGGCTCGGTGGTATCCAGGCGATCGCCACCAAAGTGGATGCTGCCGCTTGTCGGCCGCTCGAGTCCCGCGATCATGCGCAACAGCGTGGTCTTGCCGCAGCCGGAGGGCCCGACCAGCACGACCATGCGCGGACTCGGCACGGTGAGGGAAAAGTCCTCCACCGCCACGACCCCGTCCGCAAATTGCTTGCGGACATTCTTGAATATGAGGTCAGCCATGACGGATGTCGAGGTTACGGCAGTCACCAGAAAGGGGCAATTGCAAAGGATCCCGCGCCGTCCGAATGACGACGGCGCCCCCGGAGCGACCGGGAGCGCCGTACCGGTACCGGTTTCGGTTGCGCGGAGCGCGTCGGCTCCGGCCTAGATCACCGCGGTAAGCGAACGGTCGAGGATCGCGATGCCCTCGTCGACCTCGGCGCGCGTGATGTTGAGTGGCGGCCGGAAACGCACCGACCGGGTTCCGCACCCGACGATCAGCATGCCGTTCTCTCTCGCCTTCGCAAGCACCTTCGAGCGCGTCTCCGCGTCGGGCAGATCGAACGCGCACATCAGGCCGGCGCCGCGCGAATTGGTCACCTTGCCCGCGAACCGGTCGCGCAGACCGTGCAGTTTCTCCTGCAGGTAGGCCCCGGTATCACGCGCGTTGTCGACCAGGCCGTCCTCGTCGATCACCTGCAGGTAGCGCGTCGCCCGGACCATGTCGGTCAGGTTGCCGCCCCAGGTGGAATTGATGCGGCTCGGCACCTTGAACACGCTGTCGACGTCGTCGAACTTGCTCGAGGCGAGGATGCCGCACACCTGCAGCTTCTTGCCGAAGGCGATCACGTCCGGCGTCACACCGGCGTGCTCGATCGACCAGAACTTGCCGGTGAGCCCGACACCTGCCTGCACCTCGTCCGCGATGAAGATGATCTCGTTCTCCTCGGTGATCTCGCGCAGGAAGCGCAGGAACTCGGGACGGAAGTGGTTGTCGCCACCCTCGCCCTGCACCGGCTCGATGATCAGCGCGGCGATGTCGTTACCGTGCACACGGATGGCTTCCTTGATCTCGCGCTTCGCCTGTTCCTCCGCCGCCAGCACTTCGTCCATGTGCTTGTCGAGCGGGAAGACCACCTTCGGGTTCAGCACCCGCGGCCAGTCGAACTTGGGGTAATACTTGATCTTCACCGGATCGGTGTTGGTCAACGACATCGTGTAGCCGGAGCGGCCGTGGAACGCTTCGCGGAAATGGATGACCTTCTGCCCGACGTCCGACGTCGCACCGCGCTTGTAGTTCTTCTGCACCTTCCAGTCGAACGCCGCCTTGAGTGCGTTCTCCACCGCCAGCGCGCCGCCCTCGACGAGAAACATGTGCGGCAGCGCATCCGGAATCGCGAAACGGTCCATCGCCTCGACGAACTCCGCCATCTGCTGGCTGTAGAAGTCCGAGTTGGACGGCTTGTTGATCGCCACCTGGGCGATCTTTTCGCGGAAGCCGGCCTCGGTCAGCTTGGGGTGGTTGATGCCGACGGGCAACGAGGCGAAGAACTGGAAGAAGTCGAGGTAGGTCCTGCCGTCGGCCTTGTCGCGCAGCCGGACGCCATGGCTGTTCTCGAGATCGACGACAATCGGGAAGCCGTCGACGAGCATGTGCCGGCCAATCGTCTCCAGAACCTGCTTCGGCTCGACGTGGATTTCGCTTCCGGCCCCGGTCGTGTGCGCCATGTTTTTCTCCTTAAGATGTGCAGGGAATGAAGCTCGTGAACCGCCCATCGTCCCGTCCCCCACTCTCGGGCAAGCCTCGCATGCCCTCTAAATTACGGTACGGCAAGAGCCCGTGTCAAGGACACAGAAAGGCCGCCTAAACAACCATACGACAATAGTTTATCAGCGGCGTTTAATGTTACTCTTTGGCGTTGCGGACGCGGGGTTCCGGTACACTTCCCAGCCCCCCACAAACGTGGCCTCCACCGCGATGCCATCGACGTCGGCGAGGAGCGGGTTGCCCGACAGCACGGTCAGGTCGGCCGGGGCCCCGATGTCGATCCCGCGGGTGTCCTCGTTACCCCACAACCGGGCCGCTTCCGTGGTGTAGCGGCGCAGTGCGTCGGCCGGACCGATGCGTTCCTCGGCCACGGCATGGTGGGTGGCGCCCCGGATTCCGTACAGCGGACCGGCGGGCATCACGTCGGAACTGAACACAAACGGGACGCCGGCCCGAAGCAGGCTCGCGAAACGGTTGTTGTGCCGCCAGCGCTCCGCGCCGAGCCGGTTCTGGTACAGCCCGCCCTCGCCGCCCCAGTTGCGCACGAAGTTCGGCTGCATCACCAGCGGAACCCCGAGCTTCGCGCATGCGGCGAGTTCGGCATCACCGATGATCTCCGCGTGCTCGATGCGGAAGCGCGCGCCGCCGGTGCCCGCCTCGGCCATCGCGTCCAGCACCGTGGCCAGCGCGCGGTCGCCGATGGCGTGCACCGCGCACCCGATGTCGAGTTTGCGGCAGGCCTTGAGCTCGCGCACGAGGTCCGCGCGGCCCACCAGGAGTTCGCCGTTCCCGGGGCCATCCGCGTACGGGGCGTGCAACGCCGCGGTCCGTCCGCCCAGCGAGCCATCGGTGAAAATCTTGATACCGGCCGCCTGGACACCGCTCGCCTCTTCCAGCCGGTCGCGCGCGTCTTCGAACGACGCCGCGGGCAGGTGCAGGTAAGCGTCGAGCCGCAGCGGGCGATCGCTCTCCTCCAGCCCCTCGACGTATACCTCCAGCGTGGACTCGTCGACGATATCGTGAATGGCCGTGATCCCCAGCGCGTGCAGGCGGCCGATGGCGCCGTCGACGGCGCTCACCATCGCCTCGCGGGGCGGGCGAATGAGACGGTTGGCCTCGAAGACCGCGCCTTCGACGATCCGGCCGCTCGCCGCGTCGATGAATTTCTTCTGCGCGAGCGCACCGAGGAGTGCGTCGTTGACCACCGCGACGTGACCGCATACGCGGCGCGCAACCACCGGGCGCGTCGCCGATACCGCATTGAGCGCAGCGCGCGTGGGCAGCGCGGGGTCGTCCCAGCCGCTGTCGTCGAAATCGACACCCACCACCGGCGTATTCCCGGGGTGCGCCGCCGCCCACGCCGCCAAGAGCCGCACGGCGTCGTCCGCGCCGCGCGCCTCCGAGAGATCGCAGCGCAACTGCTTGCCGGCAAACGCGAGCAGGTGGAAGTGCGCGTCGACGAAGGACGGGATGATGTACTTGCCCGCGAACGGGACGACGCGCACGTCGTCGCGGCCGCCGGCTTCGGGCGTGCTGTTCTTTCCGCCGAGCGCGGCCACGCGGCCGTCGCTCACCCAGAGGGTCCGTTCTTCGAAGCGCGCCTCGTCGACCCAAACGCGGGCGCCGGTAAATACGATATTGGACATTACGCCATCCTACCCGCATCCGCGGGCCACGCAAACGCAAAACCGGGGCAAAAAAAACGAGGGGGCCCCTCGCCTGACAGGCCCCCTCGTCCCAACCCGCCCAGAGACGAACCGGACGGGCAGTTTCACCGTGCGTATGCGCTAGTACTCGCCGTGCGTGTCTTCGTCACATCCGTAACTCTGATAGGCCCACGAACGCCGATCCTCGCGCGACACCGATTCCGTATCGACCAGGTAACCGCACTGGTCGAATGTGAACGCCGTCCCGACGCTGTAGTAGGTCCACTTCTCCGTCACCCGTCCGTACTCGTTCAACCGGACACGATGCGGCGTGAAGCCGTACTGCTCGTAGATCGCCTTCTTGTCGTTGGTGAGATTGTTGAGGTACAGGAAGTGGCGGATATTCTTCCGCTCACGCTTTCCCGTCACCTGCGGGGGATAGTAGATGGTCTCCGCGAATGCCGGTACCGCCACCAGCAACGCAAGCGCGAAGAACCCGATGCGCGTCTTCATGGCCCTCTCTCCTTAAGCTGTAAATCAATTGATGCAGGGCATTTATCGTTGTTACTTATTGTATCACATTGGGGTGGGTGACGGCAAGACGGGGGCCGTCGCGGCGCCCGGTTTCCGGTCAGGGTCCACACGCTCGCAAGGCGGCGGATCGGGGGGGGAATGCGGGGGGAAAAGAGTCGGGGCCTATTCGCCGGCACTGTCGCTGAAGTTTGGAACAGGGGCAACAGGCGGGTGGCAAACAGGCCCCGATAAAGGGCTTGGCGGCGGGTTCCGGTCGCCGCCCCGGGAGTATAGCACATCCATCCGGGGCGTCCAGTCGAGAACCCCGGCCCGGGCCCCGGACGAGACGGGGCCCCGCCCGAAGGCGGAGCCCCGTTCCCTGCTCAAACAAGCCAGCCGGAAACTACTTGAGCAGCACCATTTTCTTGGTCTGCGTCATGTCGTTCGTCACCAGCTTGTAGAAGTAGATACCGCTCGACACAGACTGACCCGTGTCGTTGCGGCCATCCCACGCCACCCGGTGCACCGAGCCCGGTGCGCGCTCGCCGTTGACCAGCGTACGCACCAGTTCGCCCGCCACGTTGTACACCTTCAGGCTCACCTGCGAACGGTCGCGTACGGTGAACTCGATGGTCGTCGACGGGTTGAACGGGTTGGGGTAGTTCTGCGCCAGAGACGTCCGGTACGCGCGCGGACCCACGTCCGTCGGCGAATCGACCGTGTTCTGGAGCCACGTGATCACGTCGTAGAGGTGATCGATGCGATCCATCACGCCGCCGTTGGCACCCGGCCGGTCGTCACGAATGAGGTCGTACGAGAAGCCCTCCATCATGACCCGTGCCGTCTTGCCAGAGCCGTTGAGCGTCTGCTGCGAGATCGTCGCCGCGTACGCCGCGTTGTTGTTGTACAGCATCTCCGCCACGGCCGAGCCGGTCGGCGTCAACACGTCGAACTTGTTGATGCCCAGGCAGCCGCCGTACACCACCATCGTGTCGGGACCGGTGACGCTCGAAAAGCAGCCACCCGGCACGCCGATCGCCCTGGGGTTGATCCCGAGGCCCACGGTCTTGTGGTCGGCCGTCACGACGTTGAAGCTCAGGTATGCCGAGCGCAGGTTGACCGCGGACGGCGCCGGAGACGTGATCCAGTCGTTCGGGATGCCGTCGCCGCTGATATAGAGGCCCGGATCCTTGTCGGACTGGTCGAGGAACGCGAACAGAAGCGCGAAGTCATCCGCCTTGTCCGGCGAGCCGGTACCGTCGGCGATGGTTCCGTCTTCCAGTTCCTCCGAGTTCCAGATGATCTTCTTGTAGTACGGAAGAATCTGGTTCGCCACGTTCGTCACGCGCGAGCCCGGGCTGTTGCCGTTGTTCGACGACGGCGCCATCACGTCGAAGCGATCCACCTTGTCCAGAATCCCGAGGGCCTGGAAGGCCTGATCGAAGTACGGCTGGACCGCGCGGCCGTCACCGTCGTCGACGTACAGGATGTCGCCACCGTTGTTGAGCGCGGCGGCGGGCAGACAGGTGAACTCCATCGCGTTGGCAAACGCCACGTTGATGTTGGTCGAGGTCTGCTGCGCGCCCGAGCCGTCGGCGTCGTCATACTGCCGGCGCTGGTTGAAGAAGTACGACTTCGAACCGTTTCCGGACTGCGCGCAGAAGAAATATTCGACCGTGTCACCCGGGGTGAACAGGTTGTCGTTCAGATCCACGCAGTAGTTGTCCGGCGACGGCGTGGCATTGTTCTGCGTGTACGCGGTGTCGAACCGCACGCAGTACCACGTATCGCCGTTCGGGTCGAGGATGCTTCCCACCACCGGCCAGCGCCCGGCGTTGTCGGTGAGGGCCGCACCCGTCTTGGCCGGCTGCGGCGGCGAAACCTTGACGTAGGCGTAGACCGCCGGCCCCGTACCCGAGATCGGGTCGATCGCGAGCCCGTTCACCGGGTCGAGAACCGTCGCCGCCGCCGAGTCACCCGGCAGGATGCTCAGGTTGGTCGACGGGAGCAGGTCCTGGCCCATGTCGGCGCGGACCGTACCGGTGACCGTGCCGTCGGCGGCAAAGTTGTCCGAGAACAACCGGAACGAGTTGATCTGCCACTGCGGACCGTCGACGTCGATCCGCTTCACGCGGACGTTGTCGATCATCGGCGACTGGCTGTGGCACGCTCCCGAACCGACCGTACCGCACCAGATGCCGCACATGTCCCAGGCACCCAGCGAGATCTGGATGTCGGTGGCGGCGGCATCGACGAGACCGCCGAACTCGTTGATCGACTCCAGCCAGTCCTTGTCCTCGCCGAAGTTGACCAGGTTGTCGTTCAGCCACGCCTGCGGGCAGCCGCCGACGATGGAACGAACCTGCCAGACGTAGAACACCAGGTTGTCGAGCGGCAGATCACGGTAAACCGCGAACTGCAACTGCGCCTGCGTGCCCGCGCCCACCCACGGAATGTACGGCGACCAGATTTCGTTGGTCAGGTACTGGCCGTCCGCGTTTCCGTACGGAATCGCGGTGACGCCCGGAAAACCGCCGCACGCATAGTTGGCCACCGAGCCGGTGAAGAACGTCCACAGGCACGAGAGGTCGCGCGCGCAGGGGTCTTCCTGCAGCTGGGCCGCGCCCGGAAGCAGCGCGGCGAAGTCGCCGTAACCCGGCAGGTTGGAACTCGACCAGTGACCGTCCACGGTCGACTGGGCGCCAACCAGTTCGGCCTCGAACGTCTGATCGGTCTGCGTGCCGGCGCCGTCGGTGATCTTCAGGTTGTCGACGATGAACGCACCGTCGGTGTCCCAGAGACCATCGCCGTCCGACCACGCGGTGTCCGACGTAAAGTTGAAGCGGATGCGCGCGCTGCCACCGTGTTCGGCGGCGGTCAGCGTGAGCGACTCGCTGGCGGTACCCTGGCCGGTGTACGAACCACTGCCAGCGTTGACGCCCGCGAAGGCCGTCCACACG
The DNA here is from genome assembly GCA_036273975.1 of Candidatus Krumholzibacteriia bacterium. GTDB lineage: Bacteria > Krumholzibacteriota > Krumholzibacteriia > WVZY01 > JAKEHA01 > JAKEHA01. Next base: position 13,724 of record DASUGO010000156.1, on the reverse strand, counting down.
TCCGCGCAACCCGCGTCGTACTCGACGAAGGTGAAGTCATAGGACGGTTCCGAGTCGAACGCGGCCAGGTACGACAGCGTCGCATCGCCCGTCAGCGCGAAGCACTTGGAGCGGAAGATCTGCTGCCACCCGTTGCCGTAGCCCGGCAGGGACGCGTAGCCGCAGAGGTAGGAGTCGGCCGCGTTCGGGCGCGCGCCGATCCACAGCGACTTGCCGCCCGCCAGCGGATTGAGACCGCCGAAGGTGCCACCGGCAAGGCCCGCGAAATCGTCCACGTGGACGTAGTCGCCGGTCTGCGCGGTGATGTCCTGCGACACCCAACCCTCGCTGATGCAGCTTGCGCCCGCGTTGAACTTGTAAGTCGCAAGGTACGTCGTGTTCGCGACGGCAACCGCATTGAACGACGCGTTACCGGACGTCGAAACCGGCGCCTTGGCCCCGGTCGCACGCATGAACTGCGGTGCGTCCTTTTGCACGCGACGCGCGTTGGCGGCCGACACCATCAGTGCGGCACAGAAACACACGCCGAGTACGGTGAGAAAGTTTCTTTTCATACTATTGTTCTCCCGATTGCGTTGCTGGATGCGATCGACGGCACACCGGCAGTACAACACCGGGCGCCGCCCGTTATTTACGGGAGCAAGGGCAGGCAGAAGGAAACACCTCTCGGAGACCTCCGGCAGCAACATCACCGGATTCGATGGCCTCAAGAGTTTCCCGCGGCGACGGATAAAGATTGGCATCACCTCCGAAGTCGCCAGCGGAGTGAACGGTCAATGCCGTCGCTTCACCGGAGGCGCGTGTCGTCGGGTACGCCGCCGGAGCGATCGGTGGTCGGCAAGGTGGTCGGCTTGCACAACCGGTGGGGTGTCGTGACTATTTGAATGAAAGGGACTAATCGCGCGGTGACGCGTGAAGCGGCCGCGTTCATAACCCTTTGCCCCTGTTCCACTGAGAAGTATGCAGGCCGCTACCCGCGAGTGTCAATCCGCAACTTAAGTGTAAGCGCGCGCGCACGCAATTTTCTGGAACAGATGTGTGCTGTCGGTTTGTATGCACGTGGCACGGGGATTGCGTTTTCCGCAAGGATGCGTGTCGTGTGACCAGTTCTCGGCCATAACCGGCGATTGCGGGCGATCAGTCGATGACCACCGGATCGAAATCGAACACCTATACAGAAGAGGGCTTCTCCCTGCCCCGGGTGGTGGACCTGCTGGCGGAGCGCAATCTGCTGACGCCGGCGCAGGTCACAACCGTGCGCGACGGCGCCCGCGACCGCTACCAGGCCCTGCGCCGCGGTGACGCCGAAGCGGGGTTCGTGTCGCCGATCGAGGTAATCGCGTCCTTCCGCTTCCCCAGCCGCAACCCGCGCCGCGAGTATCTGGACGAGGAACAGCTGTGCACCGGCTTTGCGGATGCGATCGGGGTTGCATTCGCGCGCATCGACCCGCTAAAGCTCGACGCCCGCAGCCTGGCGTCCATTGTATCCAAGCCATTTGCGCGCAAACACCTGCTGGTGCCGATCAAGCTGGATGGCCGGCGGCTCACCGTGGCCATGGTCAACCCGTTCGACCGGGCCGCGATCCACAACCTCGAGCACGCCACCCACTACATCATCGAACCGGTGCTCGGCCTGCGGGGCGAGATACTCAAGACGATCAATGAGATATTCGCGTTCGAGCGCAGTGTGCAGAAGGCGGAGCGGCAGCGCAGCGCGGCGGCGGACATCGGCAATCTCGAACAGCTGGTCGACATCGGCGTCGATACCGAGCTGGACAGTTCCGACCAGCACGTCATCCGCGCCGTCGACCTGCTGTTACAGTACGCCTTCGAGCAGCGCGCCAGCGACATTCACATCGAACCCAAGCGCGACCGCGCGCTGGTTCGCCTGCGCATCGACGGACGCCTGCACGACACCCATTCGATTCCCAAACAGGTCTTCCCGGGATTCGTTTCGCGCATCAAGATCATGGCGCGGCTGGATATCGCCGAGAAGCGGCGGCCGCAGGATGGCCGCATCAAGACCGCGCATGGCGACTCCGAGGTCGAATTGCGCGTGTCGTCGGTTCCGGTCGCATTCGGCGAGAAGGTCGTCATCCGTATCTTTGACCCGACGGTACTGCTGCAGACCGTCAATGCGCTGGGGTTCACGCCCGAGCAGCGGCCCGTATACGAGCGTCTGCTCAAGCGGCCCCACGGCATCATTCTGGTCACCGGCCCCACCGGGAGCGGCAAGACCACCACGCTCTATTCGTCGCTGCAGGCGCTGGCCTCCCCCGAGGTGAACATCATCACCATCGAGGACCCCATCGAGATGGTCCACGACCCGTTCAACCAGATCGCGGTGCAGGAAGCCGCGGGCGTCACCTTTGCCACCGCGCTGCGCAGCGTGCTGCGCCAGGATCCCGACATCATCATGGTCGGCGAGATCCGCGACCCCGAGACCGCGCAGTACGCCGTGCAGGCCGCGCTGACCGGCCACCTGGTGTTCTCGACGCTGCATACCAACACCGCGGTGGGTGCGATCACGCGCCTGGTCGATCTGGGCATCGAACGATTCTTGGTGGCGTCCACGGTGATCGGACTGGTCGCACAGCGGCTCTTGCGCATGGTGTGCCCGGCCTGCGGCGAGACGACGACCATCAGCGCTGAGACGCTGGGACTGCTCGGTATCGACGAGAGCCTCGACCGCGCCCAGGTCAAACAGGGCACGGGCTGCGAGAAGTGCCGCAAGACGGGATACTTCGGGCGCCGCGCCGCGTTCGAGGTCATCGAAGTCAGCGACCGCATGCGCGTGATGATCCGCGACGGCGCCGACGAAGGCGACATCGTACGCGCGGCGCGCGCGGACGGCACCGAGCCGCTGATGTCCAACGCGGTACGCAAGCTGATGGACGGCGAAACCACCACCGACGAAGTGCTGCGCGTCATTCCGACCGCCTGGTAGCCCGGACCCCAAAAAAAACGGGGCGTCCCACCTCTGGAACGCCCCGTCGCAGAAACCGGTACCGGCTGGCCGCGCTATTCGTCCCAGCGCGAAACCTTCCCCCCGATGATGTAGATGTAGCGGTTCTTGTTGGCGGTCGCGGTGGGATACACCCACTGCTCGTTGGTGCTGCCGCCGATATCGCTCACGTTGCGCCGCGCGGGGTTCCCCCACGATTCCAGCGCCGCCTCGGCCGCCATCCCGACGTACACCTCGTGGTCCATGATGGCGCGCGCGGTCTTCTTGCCGTACTTGCGAATATACGCCACGTGCCGAAGGACCGGATCTTCAAACCAGAACAGTTCCTCGAGCGCGCCGTCGATCTTCTCCTGGGAGAGCGGGCGCTCGAGACTGAGCCCCTGGCGGACCTTGTTCTTCTTGTGCAGGGTCGCGACGGTCACGGCACCTTCGTAGTGCATGTCGACGTCGACGATCCTGACCTTCTCGTCGCGCGGAATCGAACCGCCCTCACCGAGGTCCTGCAGGACCACGCGCGTCCACACGATGCGGTCCTTGTATTCCTTGAGAATGGCCTGCTGCTCCTCGAGCGGGATGTCCTTGACGACGACATTCTTGACCGACGAGCAGGCCGTTGCTGCCACCGCAATCGCCAGTATCCAGGCCAACCTTTTCACGAAACCACCTCGAAAGTCTTGTTGATCCAGGCGCGGGCCGGGACATCCGGCCGCGTTGATGGGGCGCTCCATTTGCTCACGTGACGCCGACGTAGTGCTCGACCGTCATCCGGTCACCCGACTCGTCCACGTCAATCGTCACCACATCCACCCGGGGCGAAAGATCCGACTCCCGCGCGAAACCGGCCAGCGCCGCCTGTACGCGGGAAAGTTTGCGGGCGTCGATGGCCTCGGCGGCGGCGCCAAATCCGCGTCCGCGCCGTAACTTCACCTCGACCGCCACCAGATACTGTCCATCGCGCGCGAGGATATCCACCTCGCGCCGGGCGTAGCGCACGTTGGCATCGATCAGCTCGTAGCCCTTGAGGCGCAGGAACTGCGCCGCGATGCGCTCGCCGATTTCTCCGAACTCTCTCGTATTCACCGCCCCACCTCCCTCGCAACCCTCTTATTTATTTAGAACATCGAGAGATTGTTTTCAACGATTTTCCCCAGAAACGTCCGGCGGTGGACCGCGGCCGGGCCGTGGGCCGTGAGCGCCGCCAGGTGGTCCCGGGTGCCGTAACCCTTGTTCCGGTCAAAGTGATAGCGGGGATCGCGGCCGTGCAGACGCCGCATCACGCGGTCACGGGCGACCTTGGCCACGATCGAGGCGGCCGCCACGCACAGACTCCGGGAGTCGCCCTTGACCAGCGGGACCACGGTCCCGGGCCACTGGATGCCCTCGCGGCCGTCGATCAGAACGATGTCCGGCGCCGGGCGCAACGCCGCGACCGCCCGGTGCATGGTGGCGAGCGTCGCGCGCAGAATGTTGTCGCGGTCGATCACCCCGGCGTGGGCAATGCCGATACCGACGGAGACGGAGGACGCGATGATATCGAGGAAGATGGACTCGCGGTCGGCCTCTTCGACCGCCTTGGAGTCATACACGCGGATGAGATCGCAGTCGGGGCGCAGGACGACGGCCGCGGAGACCACGGGCCCCGCCAGCGCCCCGCGGCCGGCTTCATCGACGCCGGCGATCAGCCGGTAGCCGCGCGCGCCCAGTTCGCGGTCGTGGTCGAAGAGCGCCTGAAAGCGCTCGCGCAGCGCGGCCTCGGCCGCACCGGCCCCGGGTCCGGCTGGCGCCCGCGGCGGGCGTCCCCGCCGGCTAGTCCGTCCGCTTGGTTTCGCGCTTCTCGCGGATCCGGGCGGCTTTACCAACGCGATCCCTCAGATAGTAGAGTTTCGCGCGGCGGACCATGCCGCGGCGCAGCACTTCGATCTTGGTAACGTTGGGCGAATGGACCGGGAACACGCGTTCCACGCCGATACCGGAGCTGACCTTGCGCACGGTAAACGTCTCGCCGATACCCTTGCCATTCTGCTTGATGACGACGCCCTGGAACGCCTGCTCGCGCTCCTTGGCGCCTTCGACAACCCGCACCATGACCTTGACGGTGTCGCCGACCCGAAAGTTGCGTTCCTTCTTGGTCAGCATGCGCTGTTCGATACGGTCGATGATGTTCATTCCAACTCCTCCTTGCGATTCCCTGACGACCCGTTGTCGTCGATGAGGTCCGGACGATGGCGCCGCGTTCGTTCGCGCGACGACTCCCGTCTCCATTTTTCGATCTCGGCGTGGTGTCCGGACATCAGCACCGCCGGCACTCCCAGCCCCCGGTACTCGGCCGGGCGCGTATACCATGCACAGTCCAGACCGCCGCGACGGCCCGCTTCGAACGAATCGCTCGCGGCGGATTCGTCGTTTCCCAGCACGTCGTCCAGCAGGCGAACCGTGGCCTCGATGACCGCCGCGGCCGCAATCTCGCCGCCGCTCAGCACGAAGTCACCGATCGACATCTCCTCGGTGACCACCAGCTCGCGCACGCGCTCGTCGATGCCCTTGTAACGGCCGCACACGAACGTCAATTCGTTCTCGCCCGCCAGCCGGTGCGCGGCGCGCTGGTCGAAGCGTCGGCCGGCCGGGCTCATCAGGATCACCGGGCTGCCCGCGGCCGGCCGGAGGCTCTCCACCGCGTCCACGATGGGCGGCGCCATCATGATCATCCCGGCGCCGCCGCCGAACGGCGCATCGTCCACCGTGCGATGAAAATCACTGGTGAACTGGCGCGGACTCACGGTCCGGTACTCGGCGATTCCCTTCTTCGCCGCGACGGCGAGCATTCCCGTCGCGAGAATCGCATCCATCATCTCCGGAAAGATCGAGACGACGTTGATGCGCATCATAATCCGTCAATCAGGCCCGGGATGGGGCGGATCGTCATCTCTCCGTTTTCCTCGTCGCGCTTGATCACGAACGCGTCCACGGCCGGAATCAGCACCACACCCCCGGCCGCGTCCGTCACCTCGTACACGCGCTGACCGGGCGAATCCATGACGCCGGTCAGGACGCCGATCTCGCGTCCCTCTTCCGTGCGTACCGTCATCCCGATCACCTGGAACGGGAGTTCGCGCTCGGGCAGTTCGACGTCGAGACGCGCGATGTCGACGAACAATTCCGCGCCGACTTCGCGCTGCGCGTCACTGCGCGTTTCGATACCCTGGATCTTGAGCACGTACTGCGCGCCGTGGGGCCGCGCGGTCTCCACGTGCACCGGGTATCGTTCCACGTCGTCCTCCGTGGATCGCTCCACGAACAGTTCCTTTGACTCGAGAACCTCGAACCAGAAATCCTCGGACGCGTAGAGTTTCAGCTCGCCGTGAATTCCCTGCGCCTTGACGAAACGGCCCAGGTACAGCGGCTCCATGTCTTCCGTCGCTCGCGTCATTCCTTGATCTCGAAGATGATCTTCTCGCCCGCCCGGCTCGCGGCGGCGTTGACCAGCGTACGGATGGCGCGCGCGGTCTGTCCGTTCTTTCCGATCACCTTGCCCAGGTCCTCGGGATTCACCATGAGTTCCATCACGATGTAATCCTCCCGGGTGGTCTGTTCCACCTTGATCGCCTTCGTGTCCCCCACCAGCGAGGTGGCCACGAATTCGATCATCGACTGGATGGATGCGCGCGTCGCTTCCGCCATGCTCCACACTTCCCACCGCCCGCGGGGGCGGTATCAGCGACCGGGACTACGCGCCTTCCGCGCTGGCCGCGGCCGCCGCGGCCTTCCTGGCGACGCGCTTGGCGACACCCTTCTGACGGCGCTCGTCCGGACTCATGCCCTTGGTTTCCTTTGCCGCGAGCTCGGCCAGCTTCTCTTCGATCTGCTCGGCCGGAACGCCCTGCTTCACGAGCAGCCACTTCTTCATCACGCCGGTGCGGCGCATGAGGCTCTCGACGTTCTCCGACGGAATCGCGCCATTGCCCATCCACTTGAAGAAGAGTTCTTCCTTCACGTTGACGTTGGGCGGATTCGTGAGCGGGTCGTAGTACCCGAGCTCTTCGATGAACCGTCCGTCGCGGCGATTGCGCGAGTCGGTCGCCACGATGCGGTAGAACGGGCGCTTCTTCGTGCCCATCCGTTTCAATCTGATGCTGACTGCCAAAACGAAACCTCCACTTCTAGAAGGGCATGCGCTTGCGTTTGAGCTTCTGCATGCGTCCCATGGTTTTCATCATCTTCTTCATCTGCTCGAACTGGCGCAGCAACGCGTTCACGTCCTGCACCGTGGTGCCGCTGCCGCGCGCGATGCGCTTGCGGCGACTGCCGTCTATCTGGCCTGGCCGGGCGCGCTCCAGCGGCGTCATCGAACAGATGATCGCCTCGGTGCGGCCGAGCTGGCGCGGGTCCACCGTCGCACCCTGCGCCGCCAGTTTCGACATCCCCGGAATCATCTTGAGGATGTCCTCAATCGACCCCATCTTCTTCAGCCGCCGCAACTCGTCCAGGAAATCGGACAGGTCGAACGTCTGCGCGCGCATCTTGCCCTCGAGCTTGCGCGCGTCCTCCAGGTCGACGGTCTGCTGCGTGCGCTCGATCAGCGACAGCACGTCGCCCATGCCGAGAATCCGGGACGCCATCCGGTCGGGATGGAACAGTTCCAGATCCGAGAGCTTCTCGCCGGTGCCGGCAAAACGGATCGGCGTGCCGGTCACGGCCCGCAACGACAGCGCGGCGCCGCCGCGCGCGTCGCCGTCCAGCTTGGTCAGTACCACGCCGGTGACCGCGAGGCGCTCCTTGAACGCGGTCGCGACGTTGACCGCCTCCTGCCCGGTCATGCTGTCGAGCACGAGCAGGGTTTCTTCCGGTGCGGCGACCGCGCGCAGGCGCTCGATCTCCTGCATCATCTCGTCGTCCACGTGCAGGCGGCCCGCCGTGTCGAGGATGAGCGTGTCGCACAACTTCTCGCGCGCGACATCCTGCGCGCGCCGGTACAGCGCGATGACGTCCGTCTCGCCCGCCTGCCCCCGCGCCACCGGGACCGCGATCTGGCGGCCCAGGATTTCCAGCTGGTCCATCGCGGCCGGGCGGTAGACGTCGAGCCCCACCAGCAGCGGCTTGCGTCCGCGCTTGCGCAGCATCGCCGCGAGCTTGGCGCAGAACGTGGTCTTTCCCGAACCCTGCAGACCCACCGCCATTACGACGCTGGTCGTCTGCCTGAGATTGAACGGCACCGCGGTGCCGCCGAGCAGCTCGGTAAGCTCCTCGTTGACCACGCGCACGACCACCTGGCCGGGCGTAAAACTCTTGTGCACCTCTTCGCCGATGAGGCGCGCTTCGACGCGGGTGACGAATTCCTTCACCACGCGGAAGTTCACGTCCGCCTCGAGGAGCGCGCGCCGCACCTCGCGCATGGTGTCGCGGATGTCGCTCTCCGTCAGTTTGCCCCGCGAGCGGATCGCGGAAAAAACTTTTTCAAACTTCTCGGTGAGACTCGTGAACATACGTCCGCAAATGCGCGTGTCCCGATGCGCGGCGTGTGAACGTCCCAGACCATGCGCGCCGAATCCGGTGCAGCGTGGCACCCTGTCGGCGGACCCGTTGTGTTCTCGAGATGATTCGGAACGGGAGGGCTTGGACCGGGTGTCGCGACAACCCGGCGGCCGCATCAGGCAATTTCGCTAAAAATGGTTCGCGCGCCGAATCCGGCCCGCAAAGAGGAGAAGGTACCAGACCCCCGCCGGGAGCCGCAAGTCCCAAAATGAGGGGCCGTTAGGGCGTCCGGGCACCCTCGCCACGGATCGCGCGGACCGCGGCCGAATAGTCGGGGGTCCGGAAGATCGCGGTGCCCGCCACCAGGATGTCGACCCCGGCGTCCCGGGCCCGGCGGGCGGTCTCGGGGTTGATCCCCCCGTCGATTTCGATGGCGAAGGTGAGCCCTTCGCGCGCGCGGAAGCGGGCCGCCTCGGAGACGGTCCCGAGGACCGAATCGATGAAGCTCTGGCCGCCGAATCCCGGGAAGACGCTCATCACAAGCAGCAGATCGGTCTCGTCGAGCACCCCGCGCACCGCCTCGAACCCGGCATCCGGGTTCAGCGCCAGCCCCGAGCGGCGGCCGCGGTCGCGGATCGCCCGCAGGTCGCGCCGCGCATCGCCGCTGGTCTCGATGTGAATGGTCAGGACGTCGGCCCCGGCGTCCAAAAATGGGGACAGGTACCGGTCCGGGTGCTCGATCATCAGGTGGGTATCCAGTGTCACGGTGGACACGCGCCGGATGGCCTCGACGAGAACCGGGCCGAACGTAATGTTGCGGACGAAGTGTCCGTCCATCACGTCGAGGTGGAGAAAATCGGCCCCGGCGGCCTCGACCGACCGGACTTCCCCGGCCAGCCGGGAAAAATCGCAGGCCAGGAGACTCGGCGCCACCGCGACGCGGCCGGGGGCGCCGGCCCGGTCAGCGGGAACTAGATGCGACCAGCTCAACCGACTCGCCCTCCCGGATGCGCGCCCCCGGACGGGGACGCTGGTCGATGATGGTGTTGGGGAAGACACCCTCGCGGGCTTCGTAGCGCACCGACGCGACCCGGTACCCGAGCCGCTCGAGCTTGTCGCGGACGAACAGGAGATCCTCGCCGCTCAGGTCCGGCATCATGTACGCGCGTCCCGGGCCGGCGGTCGCGAGCACCACCTCCACGAGGTCTCCGCCGGTCACCTCGTCACCCACCGGCGGACTGGTGGCGACGATCATCTCGCGATCGATCCCCTCGCGCGTGACGCGCGCGACACGGCCGAGCGACAACCCCGCCTGCTCGAGCGCGCTGCGTCCCTGGCGCAGACTCATGCCCTTCACGTCCGGCACGCGGTGCATCTGCGGTCCGAGGCTGGTCACCACGCTCACGGTCCGGCCCGGCTTGAGGTTGTCGTTGGCGCGCGGGTTCTGCGCGATCACGAATCCGCCGGGAACCTGCGCGTGGTACTCGGAACGATCGACGCGCAACTTGAGTCCAAGGCGCGCGAGCGCCTGCGTGGCCTGCGCCTCGCTGGTGTTGCGCAGATCGGGCACGATCACCGCGCCGCTCTGGTGGACGAGCATGGGCATGACGACAAAATTAAAAACGAGGATGCCGGTGACGAACAACACCACCAGAACGAGCAGTCGCATCAGAAAACCGCGGGCTTTCACGTGGCCCACTCTAGCGCGCAATCGGCGGGCGGTCCAGCACAACGGAAACCGGGTGACACGGTGCCCGTCGCTCTCAACCGGGTGTCGTGAAGCGCGCCCCGGCCGACAGGCGATGCCCCGCCGCGTATTCGCGCGGCGTCATCGCGCGCCTGCCTTCGGGTCGCACGCCGCGAACCTCGATACACCCGTCGCCGCACGCGACGAGCAGCGGGTCCACCGAAACCACCGTTCCCGGCTCTCCGGCGCCGGCCGCGCCGCCGGCCACGACGGCGCCGGTGATGATGAGCCGCCGGCCGTCGAGCGTCGTGTACGCACTCGGCCACGGCGTCATCGCGCGAATCTGGCGGGCAATCGCGACGGCGTCGCGCGACCAGTCGATCGCGCCGTGCACCTTCCTGATTTTCTTCGTGCTGGTGGCGAGGGCATGATCCTGCACCACCGGCCGGACACTACCATCAAACAGACCGTCCAGCGTGCGGATCAACAGACCCGCGCCGAGCGTGGCGAGACGGCCGGTGAGCGTGCCGGCGGTGTCGTCCGGCAGCACCGGTGTGCGTTCCTGCAGCAGCATGTCACCGGTGTCGACGCCTTCGTCGATCAGCATCGTCGTACACCCGGTTTCGGCATCGCCGTGCAGGATGGCGGCCTGGATCGGCGAAACGCCGCGATGACGCGGCAACAACGATGCGTGCACGTTGACACAGCCGTGCGCCGGAAGATCGAGCAGATCGCGGCGCAGGATGATTCCGAACGCCACCACGACGATCACCTCGGGCGATTGCGCCGTCACCGCGCGCACGCCATCGGCGTACGTGGCGCGGTCCATCGTGAGCGTCGGGATGCCAAGTTCCAGCGCGCGCGCGCGCACCGCGGTGGGAGAAACCGTCTGGCCGCGTCCGCGCGGACGGTCGGGCTGGCTCACGACGAGCGCCGGCCGGTAGCGGCGGGACTCGCACAGCGCGTCGAGCGAGGGCACCGCGAAGTCGGGGCTCCCCATGAACACGACCCTGCGCGCGCCGCCCGCCACGCCGCTAGTCCGCCTGGCGTTCGGCGATCTTCTTGAGCCGCGGCTTGAGGAGTATCTTCTGCGCGGCCGAGAGATAGTCGATGAACAGGCGGCCGTCGAGATGATCGATCTCGTGCTGGAGCACGCGGGCGTACATCCCTTCGGCCGTCACGCTGTGCGGATTGCCATCGAGATCCTGGTAGCGAACCTCGATGCGGTCGGGGCGCGTGACGTCGCCGCGGATTCCGGGGATGCTCAGGCAGCCCTCTTCGAACACCCAGGTCTCCCGCGAACGCTCGACGATCTCGGGGTTGACCATCACGATGGGGGCGGCGTCGCTGTCATCGGGCGAACCCATCTGCAGCGCCACCAGCAGCCGCTTCTCCAGCGCCACCTGCGGCGCGGCGAGTCCGACCCCGCTCTCGCGCTCCATGCACTCGAGCATCGCCTCCGCCTCTGCGCGCAGCCGCGCGTCGAAAACGGTAACGCCGGGCATCTGCCGGCGCAGGATCGGGTCTCCATAATAACGAAGCTGCAGTTCCATCGGCACCGTTGCCTCTTTACTCCGCGTCGTGGGCCGTCACCGCCGTCACGGAACTCTTCAACATCTCGACCTTGGTATTCTCCGCGATCTTGAGGACCACGATATCATCTTTCATTCCCACCACGGTGCCGTAGAGACCGCTGGCCGTCAACACGCGGTCGCCCTTGCCGAGGGCCGCGATCATCTTCTGCATTTCCTTCTGCCGCTTCTGCTGGGGACGGATGAGCAGGAAGTAAAAGATCGCGAGCATGCCCACGATGGGAAGCAGCATCGAGATCGGGCTCGGGCCCGCGCCACTCGGATCGGCCGGCATCATTGCAAAAATGGGGTTGTGAATGCTGAAATTCAAGAGGTCCTCCTTTGGTTTTCTTCTCCGGTACGAAGCGCGCGGTCTTTACCGCGCTCAAAACGTTCGACGAACGATCGCCGCCACACGTCGAACCGCCCCTCCATGATCGCCGCGCGGGCGGCGCGCATGGTATCGGCGTAGAAGTGCAGGTTGTGGCGGGTGGCCAGCATCGGCCCCAGCATCTCCCCCGCGTTGAACAGGTGCCGCAGGTACGCGCGCGAGTGGTTGCGACAGGTATCGCACCCACATTCGGCGTCCAGCGGCGCCAGATCCCGTGTATGCGCGGCGTTGCGCAGAACCACCTTGCCGTCACGCGTGAAGACGGTTCCGTTGCGCGCGTTGCGTGTGGGCAGCACGCAGTCGAACATGTCCACCCCGCGTGCGATGCCCTCCACCAGATCCAGCGGCGTGCCCATCCCCATCAGGTAGCGCGGCCGGTCCGCCGGCAGTCGCTCGGTGACCAGCTGCGCGAGCTCCCACGTCTCGAGCTTGGTCTCCCCCACCGACAATCCGCCCAGCGCGTAGCCAGGAAAATCGAGTCCGGCGAGTTCCTCCAGCGATTGGATGCGCAGATCCTCGTACTGGGCGCCCTGCACGATCCCGAACACCACCTGCTCGTAGCCGTTGCGGTTGAAGCGCGCGCCGTTCACGTCGCGGCCGCGCCGCGCCCAGCGCGTCGTCAACTGTACGCTGCGTTCGGCCTCCGCGCGATCGCACGGGATGCCCCCGAAGTAGTCGAAACTCATCAGGATGTCGGCACCGATGCGCGCCTGGACCTCCATCACGACCTCGGGCGTGAACAGATGCCGGGAACCGTCGAGGTGGGACTGAAACGTCACCCCGTCGTCGCGGACCCGCCGCAGCCCCGGGAGGCTGAACAGCTGGTAGCCGCCGCTGTCGGTCAGGATGGCCCCGTCCCAGCCCATGAAGCGATGCAGACCACCCGCGGCTTCGATGAGTTCCACACCGGGCCGCAGGTAGAGATGATAGGCGTTGCCGAGCAGGATGCGCGCACCGGTCGCCCGAATGCCCTCCGCGGTGATCCCCTTGACCGTCGCCTGCGTGCCCACCGGCATGAACACCGGCGTCGGCAACTCGCAGTGATCGGTGACCAGGGTTCCCGCCCTCGCGCCATGCGAGGTCGCTTCCAATCGAAAGGCAAATGGCATGTGGCCGCCAATGTAACACGCCGCGGGGGGATCGCGCCATCCCGACCGGCACACGCCGTAACCTGGTATTTCTACCACCGTTTGAGATTGCCGGCGTGGCGGCGCCTGTGCTTGGATTTCCGGTAGCATTGGGTCCGGCCGCGTACCCGGAGGAAGGAAGGTCCATGCATTATCCGTTCTGGGACGCCGGCGTTGGATACGGTGTGCTGATGGCGTTGATCGCCGTCATCCACGTCTTCGTTTCCCACTTCGCCATCGGCGGCGGCCTGTACCTGGTGGTCGCCGAGACATCCGCCCGCCGCCACAACGACACGCAGAAACTCGCCTACCTGGAATCGCTGAGCAAGTTCTTCATCCTGGTCACGCTGGTGTTCGGGGCGCTGACCGGCGTCGGGATATGGTTCGTGATCGGGCTGCTCAACCCGGCCGCCACCGAAATGCTGATTCACAACTTCGTGTGGGGCTGGGCGATCGAGTGGACGTTCTTCGTCGTCGAAATCGCGGCGGCCATGATCTACTTCTACGGCTGGAA
>DASUGO010000155.1:0-21225 GCA_036273975.1 Candidatus Krumholzibacteriia bacterium | reverse complement strand
GGCGCTGACGTTCGTCGCCGCGCACGAGGTGGGTCACACGCTCGGCCTGCGCCACAACTTCAAGAGTTCCAGCGCAACGCCGTTTGACCAGCTCAACAACAAGCAGGTCATCGAGGAGATCGGCATGACCGGTTCGGTGATGGACTACCCGACACCGAACGTCGCCAAGGACTCTTCCCGACAGGGGTACTACTACACGCCGAATGTTGGAACGGGCGACGTGTGGGCGATCACCTGGGGCTACAAGCCGGTCGATGGTGCAACCGCCGAGGAACAGATGAAGGCCCTCGAGCCGATCGCGGCGGAGTGCGTCGCGAAGACGCATCTTTACGGCACCGATGAAGACACCTATCCGATGGGTGCGCTCGACCCCCGCAGCAACATCAACGATCTGTCGGACAACCCGATGTTGTGGGCGACCGAGCGCATGTCCATCTGCAACGACCTGCTGATGGGCGGCAAGCTGGACGGCCGTGTCGTGGCGCCGGGCGAGGACTATGTTCCGCTCCGCAACGCCGTGACGACGCTGTTCCTGCAGAAGTACGTCTGTGCCAACGTGGCCACCAAGAACATCGGTGGCGCCTACACGGAGCGCGCCCACAAGGGCGACGGCAAGATGCCCTTTACGCCGGTTGCGGCCGAAGATCAGCGCAAGGCGCTGGCCTTCGTGGTGCAGAATGCGCTCAAGTCGGACAACTTCGAGTTGCCGCCCGACATGCTCAACATGATGCAGGATGACAAGATGTGGAGCTGGGAGAACAACCTGTTCCAGCCGGGCCGGCGCTTTGACTTCCCGCTCGCGACGTGGGTGGAAGCCATGCAGACCGGCGTGCTCTTCAACTTGATGAATCCTTATCTCCAGGCCCGCGTGGTCGACGGGGAGTATCGTGCGGACGACGCGTTCAAGCTTTCAGAGCTGTACGGAACGCTCACCCGGGAGATCTGGACGGCGAATGCGATGCCGAAGGGGCGCACCGCGACCTGGGATCGCAACCTGCAGCGCACGTACACGGACATGTTGATTCACCAGGTCGTGGAGCCGTATCCGGTCACCCCGGACGAGGCCGTCGCCCTGTCGCGTCTCAACCTGACCCGTATCCGTGGGGTTGCGCAGGCGGCGCTGGCCAGCAAGGGCCTCGACGACGCCACCAACGCGCACCTGATGGAGACGATCGCCCGGATCGATCGCGCGCTCGACGCGCGTCGTGAAGCGAACTTCTAGTTCGAAGCGAATCGTCGCGCAAACACAAACTCCCCCGGTCGATTACTCGGCCGGGGGAGTTTTCTTGTGCGCCATCCACTCGGAGTGGTTGCGCAGATCGGAGCCCCGCCGGGCCCGCTCAGTCCTTGCCGTCGTCCTTGGACTTACCGTCGTCCTTGGACTTACCGTCGTCCTTGGACTTGGCATCGTCCTTGGACTTCGCGTTGGTGTCCTTGTCCTTCTTGTCCTTGCTGGCGGCGGCGGACGCCTGCTGGTCGTTGTTCGAGTTGTCCTTGTGCACGTTCTTGAACGCCTTCGCGTCCTTCTTGCGCAGGCCGGGCGGGATGTCGCTCTGCACCTCGACGGTGCGCCACGGCCCGTCGATATCGACACTCCAGTACCACCGGCTGCTGTCGATCCGGAAATACTGGCCGGCCGAGTAGTAACAATCGCGATGATTCTCGACGACGTATACCTGCAGGCGCGCGTCATACACCAGTACGACGTTGGTCTCCACGTGCTTGCGGCGATAACCGTTGGCCGGCGCGTGGGACGGCGGGCCCTGGTGCTGCGGCTCGACGACAACAACCGGCGGCCGGGTCTTTTCGATCGTGACCACGTCCGGGTCGCTGTCCTTGTAAACCACGGTGCGCGAGCATCCCAGCAATGCCACGCTGGCCGTCAGGATGGCGCATGATATCCAAAAAGTCTTTCGCATGTTCAACCTCCGAGCGGTGGGTTGACCGGGCTTGTGCAAGGTTCGCGCCGAGGAAGGATCGGGTGGCGGGTGGCACGATGGGCCGCCATGCGCCGCGTCGACGGATCAGGGAAGGACGCCGGGTGCAGCGGTGAAGCGCGGCTGTTTTCGTGGCGATCGCTATCGGCGGGTGCCGTGATAGACGACGGTACCCGTTCCGGCCGCGAACACCGTGGCGGCTGATGTGGCCCACACGGAGGTGAGGTGCACGTAGCCGTTGGTGGACGACGGCTGCCAGCTTTCGCCGTCATAGTGGAAAAATGCGTCGCGAAAATTGCCGATGCCGCCCCCGCCGATCCCGGCCGCGAACGCGTCGTTGGCGGACACCCCGTGGATGCACTCCAGCGAGCCGGTTGCGCCGATTTCCTCCCGCTTCCATTGCGAGCCGGAGCGCCTGAATGCGTTGCCCTGGCCCCCGGCGCCGGTTCCCACCACGATCAGGTTCGACGGCGACGTGCCCCACACCGCGTGCAGCGCCACCGCGTCCAGCATGGCATCCTGCGTCCACGCCGACCCGTCCCAGTGCAGCACCAGCCCGTCGTTACCGACCGCGAACACGTCGTCGTTGGACATGCCCCACACGTCGTGCAGAACCCGGTTGGTGCCGGATGTCTGGGGCGACCACGTACTGCCGTCGAAATGCAGAATGGTGCCGTCGTTTCCCACCGCGAACACATCCGCGGCCGACGCCGCCCACACGCCGTTCAACCCGGCGGTCGTGCCGGTGTCCATCAGCGTCCACGAGGGCCCGTCGCCGTGCAGCGCGGTTCCGGCGTCGCCCACCGCAAAGACGTGCGCGCCGGCCCCCGAGACGTCGTTGAGCGACGCGGCGTAACCGCCGCCCGCCACAAACGACCAGCCGTTGCTCCCGCGATGAAACACCTCGCCGTGGGTTCCGACCACAAACAAGTCGTCGCGCGATGTCCCCCAGATCCCGCGGCGGACAACCGCGCCGGCGTCGCTCAGGTCCTTCTTCCATTTCGCGCCGTCGTAGCGCAGCACGGTGCCACCGCTTCCGACCGCGATCACGTCATCGCCCGCTGTTCCACCCGCGCCGGTCATGTACTGTGTCGTAAAGATGTTGGATGTAAACGGAGTCCAGGCGGCTCCGTCGTAGTGGAGCACGGTGCCCGCTTCGCCGGCCGCGAACACGTCGTCGCCCGACGGACCCCACAGCGCCTGCAACCAGCCGGAAACACCGCTGACCTGTTGTGACCACGCCGAGCCGTCGAAGTGCAGGAGCGCACCGTTGTTGCCCACCGCGAACACATCGGTCGCGGAGAATCCGTATACACCGCGGAGGTCGTCGCCGGTGACCGCAGCGAGCGTGGACCAGTTGGCCCCGGTGTAGGAAAGCAGGGTTCCGTTGTCGCCGACGGCAAACGCGACCGACGGCGAGTATCCCCAGATGTCGCGCAGATCCTCGGTCACGCCGTTGGTCTGCTGCCGGTTCCACACCGACCCGTTGTAGTGCAGCACGGCCCCGTTGTCGGCGGCGGCGAAGATGTTCGAGCCCGAAATGCCGTGGATCGCATTGATGTTGTCGATCACGGGAGAGGTCACGGGGTTCCACGCCGTCCCGTTGAAGCGCAGAATGACGCCGTGGTTTCCCACCGCATGCGCGGTTCCGTCCGCCGCCACCCAGACGCCGTTGAGCGCTTCACCCGTGCCGCTTTCCACGCGATGCCACAGGGACCCGTCGTAGTGAATCGTGAGGCCGTGCGCCCCGACCGCCCATATGTCGTCCGGCGCCCGCACGAACACGTCGTGGAGGGTGCCGAGTTCGACGACTTCGCCCACAAAACTGAATGTATCCGCCGGCGGCGGGCCGACGCTGGTGTCCGAACAGGCGATGACGAGCAGGGCGCAGGCCGACAGCGCGGTAGCCGCGCGGCGCGTGCATGTCAGCATGGGCTGGCTTCCGTGGAATGGCGTATCACGAGGAAAGAATAACGTCGCGCCAGTGCGAGATCAAGGCGCGCCGTAGCGCAGCAACACGACGCCGCTGGATGCTTCGCCGCCGACGGCATACAGACTGGCACCGTCCGACCACGCCGCGCGCAGCGGTTTCCGTGTGGGTTGTGGCAGCGTGGTCCAGGCGACACCGTCGAAGCTCAGCACGGTGCCGAACTGGCCAAGCGCATACAGATGGCCTCCGGGGCCGGACGCCAGCGCATTCAGCGTCGACGTTGTGGGGGACATGATCGTTTCCCAGGTGCGGTTGGCGCCGGGCAGAAGTCCCAGCAGTACGCCATACTCGCCGGTGGCGATGGCGCGGTAGCGGGTGCCAGGCACCTCCGCGATCACATCGAACAGATCGCGCGTCGTCTTCGCATCGACAACCACCCAGGCGCTGCCGTTAAAGGACAGCATCCGTCCGTCATCGCCGACGATGTAGGCTTCGTTGGCGGCCAGACTCGCGTATGCGTGCAACGACTCGATGACCGGCGTCGTCGGACGCACGCCGGTCCAGCCCTGGGCATCACGGCGCAGGATCATCGCGTTGGCTCCCACCGAATAGACTCCAGACGGTCCGCCGCCGATATCGTTGAGTTCCACGATGCCGTCGTATTCGAGCAACCAGCCCACGCCGTCGTTGCGAACAATCTGACTGCGGCCAACGGCAAACACATCCCCGTTGTCATCACACCATGCCGCCGCGAACGGGCGTGCGCTTCCCGCACTTTCGGAACGCCACCCGCCATCGTGATGGCGCGCGATGTAGCCCAGTTCGCCCACCACGCGCAGCGGCGAGGCGGGCGGGCCGGTGACGCCGGTCAGGCGGGGAACCGCGCCGCGCGCTTCCGTGCGCCATCCGGCACCATTGTTGACGAGCAGCGCCCGCGCACCGACCGCCCACGACGTGTTCGCGGCGTGCCCGATGCCGTAGAGCCACTCGTCAGTGGGCGACGACACGGGCAGCCAGTTGCCATTGACGAGGTGCAGAATGGTCCCGTTGGAACCCACCGCGGCCGGCTCGCCGGTTGCGCACACGCCTTGCAGCACATCCGTGACGCCGGTGGCCATCGAGGTCCACGCGCTCCCGTCGTAGTGCAGGATGGTGCCGCGCTCGCCGGCCACGTACACGTCATCGGGTCCGGTGCCATGAACGCCGGCGAGGAACGCGGTGGTGCCGCCTGGCATCGTCGTCCACGCGGTGCCATCGAAATGAAGAATGGTTCCGCCCACCCCGACGGCAAAGACGTCGTCGGCCGAGGAACCCCACACCGCAAATAACGCGCCGCGCACCGGCGTGGGCTGCACCGCCCAGCTCACGCCGTCGCCGCGTATGATGGTTCCCGCCGCGCCGACTATATAGAAGTCGTTCCCGCCCGGCGACCACAGGCCGCGCAGGTCCTCGACGGTGGAGGACGCGGTGGGTACGAAGCGCGCGCCGTCGAAGCGTTCGATGGTTCCATGGTCACCCACCGCGATAATTTCGCCGCCGGTGGCGCCGGTGATGGCGTGCAGGTCGTACGCGATCTGATTGCCGACCGGGGACCACTCCAGCCCGTTCCAGCGCAGAATGATACCGCCGGGGCCGACGCCGATGACGTAGTCGGGCTGCGGTACCCACAGGCCATACAACGTGACCGCGGGTGGAAAGCCGGTGAGTTCGGACCACACCGGTGGCCGCGTCCCGGGTGCGACCGGTGGGTCGACCGGATCGTCGCCGCAGGCGGCGCACAACGCGAGCAGTATCGCGCACGCGATATGAAGGTGGCGGGTCATTACAGGCCAGAAAGCAACGGCCAGCAGGGAGAGGTGGGTCGGCTCAATTGTAGGCGGCGCGCACCCGGCGCGCAAGGTGCATCAGGCCGGAAATTGATACCGGTAGCCCGAAAGCCGCTCGCTGGCCTCCCACAGGCGGCGCTGGACGTCGGGGTCATGGGACGCTTCCGTCGTTCCGAACGGGCGGCAGTAGCGAAAGTATGTCCCGGTTACACCTTCGACTTCGGGTGACGAAGCCAGATACACGGGGGTGGCGGCACCGTCGTCGGGCTGTTTGAAGAACCGGCCCAGCGCGGTCCAGGCGACGTGCAGCACGGACGAGAAATTGCGCATGAGACCGGTGCGAATGACGCCGGGGTGCAGACAGTTGGCCGTGATCCCGCTGCCCTCGAGGCGCCGCGCGAGTTCGTACGTGTACACCATGCTCATCAGCTTGGTATTCGCGTAGGCCTGCCAGCCCCGGTAGTGCCGCTCCAGCTGGAGGTCGTCGAAATTGATCACACCGCTCGAATGCGACGACGATGTCATGTTGATGATGCGCGCTGGCCGGCTGGCGTGCAGCGTGTCGAGCAGCATGCCGGTCAGGAGATAGTAGGCAAGATAGTTCACCATGAACTGCAGCTCGAGCCCGTCGGGTGTCACGCGTCGCCGGTTGGTAATCAGACCGGCGTTGTTGAACAGGACGTCGAGGCGCGAATACTTTCTTTTGAACTCATGCGCCAGCGCCGTGATGGCGTCGATGGTGGAGAGGTCGGCGACAAGCAGGTCGAGCGACGCGGCGGGAACCGCACGCGCGATGTCATCCAGCGCGCGGCGGCCGCGGGACTCGGTCCGGCTCACGAGCACCACGTGCGCGCCGAGCGCGGCAATTCCGGACGCGGACGCCTTGCCGATGCCCGAACTGGCGCCGGTCACGATCACCACCTGGTCGCGCATGCTGGCCACGCGGCGATCATGTGCGTGCGCGCCGGTCCTGTCAATCGGTAGCGACGCGACCTGGATGCCGCGGGTGGGCAGCAGGTCTCCGACGCGACTTCACGAGGCGCGCTTTCAACCGACTTGCATGCAGCGACGGGGCGGGATACAATCACGGTCCGAACCCGCCTGCGCGCCAGCGCAAACGAGCCAGCATGCCCGAACTCAAACTCCGCAGCATCCTCCACGTCGACATGGACGCGTTCTACGCGTCGGTGGAAATCATGGACAACCCGTCGCTCGCCGGGAAGCCCGTCATCGTGGGCGGAACCGCCGAGTCGCGCGGTGTGGTGTCGGCCGCGTCCTATGAGGCGCGCACGTTTGGCGTGCACAGCGCGATGAGTTCGCACCGCGCGCACAAACTGTGTCCGCACGGCGTGTTCATCACGCCGCGCATGTCGCGTTACGCCGGCATTTCGCGCGCGATCCACGGCATCCTTGAGGAGTACACGCCGCTCATCGAGCCCATCTCGCTGGACGAGGCGTTCCTCGACGTCACCGCGAGCCGCGCGCTGTTCGGAAGCGGAGAAGACATCGGGCGCGCAATCAAGCGCCGCATCCGCGACGAGATCGGACTGGTGGCGTCGGTGGGGGTGGCACCCAACAAGTATCTGGCCAAGCTCGCCAGCGACCTCGAGAAGCCCGATGGGTTCGTCGTGATCACCCAGGACGAGGCCGCGGCGCGGCTGGCGCCGCTCCCGGTGTGGCGGTTGTGGGGCGTCGGCAAGGTGACCGAGCAGGCGCTGGCGAAGGCCGGCATCGCGACCATTGGTGACCTGCTCCAGAT
The DNA here is from genome assembly GCA_036273975.1 of Candidatus Krumholzibacteriia bacterium. Lineage (GTDB taxonomy): Bacteria > Krumholzibacteriota > Krumholzibacteriia > WVZY01 > JAKEHA01 > JAKEHA01. Next base: position 13,773 of record DASUGO010000155.1, on the reverse strand, counting down.
GCCGGACGCGCGGCTGGAAGCGATCGTCGGGTCGTACGCGCTGCGGTTGAAACAACTCGCCCGTGGACTCGACGACCGGCCCGTCATTGCCGACGGGGAGGCCCGGTCCATTGGTGCCGAGAATACCTTCGCGCGTGACATCGCGGATGCCGCCGAACTGCGCAATGAGCTGGATCTGCTGTCGGAACGCGTGGCGGCGCGCGCGCGCGCGGAGGGAACGCCCGGCTACACCGTGAACCTGAAGGCGCGCTATGCCAATTTTGACACCGTGACGCGCGCGATTACGCTCCCTGCCGCTTCGTCCGACTCGATCATCATCCGCGACGCCGCGCGCCACCTGCTGGAGTCGCGGCTCGACCGCCGCGGGCGTGCGTTGCGCCTGCTCGGGGTGTCGCTGTCCAACCTGACACACGTCGAGGAACTGACGCGCGACCTGTTTGCCGAAACCGAGGCCGCGCGCCGTGAGACGGTGTCGCGCAACCGCGCGCTGGATTCGGTGATGGACCGGTTGCAGGAGCGATTCGGGAGTGGTGTGGTGGGACGGGGCGGACGCGGCGCGAAGAAGAATCAACGGCGCCGGTAGCGAAGCAGAGCCTGGGTGGTAACCGCGTACAGGTCGCCGCCGGGTGCGAGCGCGATGCTGTAGATGGCCCTCATCGTCGCGCGCGGCAGGTATGTCCACGACGTGCCATCGAAGTGATGAATATCGCCGCCATACTGTCCCACATAGTAGTCGTCCATGCCGTTGGCGACGAGGCACATGCTCCCGTTGAGGCCGTGCGAGACGTAGGAGTCGATGGTTCGCGACGTCCAGGTGCCGCTCCGGTATTCGAGCACCACGCGTGGGTTGTCGCCCACCGCGAGCATGCGTTGCGGACCGAAGGCGGCCACGTCATAGAGGCTCCAGTCGACCGGACTGGGTACTGCGCTCCAGCGCAGCCCGTCAGAGCGCAGCACGGTGCCGCTTTCCCCCACGGCGACGGCGCCGCCGTTCCATCCGCTGATTGCGATCAGTGACCGGGTGGTCGGGGACTGCGCCAGTTCCCACCCATTGCCGTTGAACGACAGGATCGCCCCGTTGTCTCCGACCGCCAGCACGATGCGTCCGTCGGTCCATACGTCGTGCAGATAGCGCTGGAACGCGCCGTTCACCCACGTCCATGCGTGTCCGTCGTAGTGGAGGATCATTCCATTTCCGACCGCCCATACGTCGTCATCGGCGGATCCATGGATGGCTGTGACCGGCAGGTCGGTGATGGCCTGCTTGTTGAGATCGACCCATGCGTTGCCGTCGAGACGCCGTGCGCCGGTGCCCACCGCGAACACACGTCCTTCCGGCGACGTCCACGCCGCGGTAATTCTCGCCGGATCCGGCACCGAGGAAAAATCCTCGCTGCCCAGCACACGCTCGGTGCCAGCCGGGCCCGCCTTCCACAGGCCGTAATATCCGGTCATGAATACAACCCCGTCGGGGGTCCCCCACGCGAGGTCATCGGACGAGCGCGCCGCCATGGGCGTGCGGGTCCAGGATTGCCCGCCGGAACTGTAAATGGCGTTCTGGGAATCCCGGCCATACATGTACAGGCGGTTGCCGTTGCCACACAGATCGTAAGCGTAGACGCTGTCGGGACCGACCGCGATCAACGAGTCGAGCACAGCGTCGAAGTAAGACAGCTTGCCGACGCCGGCGACGGTGTACGCCACGCCGTCGGGCGATGTCCATATGTTGTTCAGGTAGAGCGTGCTATCCACATGGAGTGTGGTCCACGCGGTACCGTCATAGTGCGCGATCACGCCATAGCGGCCAACGACAAAGACGTCATCGGCAGATGCGGCGTCGATGCCACGGAGGTTGCCATCGCCGGGCGCGACGGTCTCGCTCGACCAGGTGACGCCATCGTGGTGGTGGACCACGCCGTCGTAGTCACAGGCGAATACTTCACCCGACGGGAGTACCGAGATGGCAGTCCAATCTGACGGGGCCGTGATGTAATCCCAGGCGCTGCCGTTGGACCGGTATACGCGGTCGTAATCCCAGAACACCGACTCGCCGTTGGCGAGCAGGGTGCCGCCCCGAATCCGGCTGGGTTCCAGCGGAAGCGGCATCAGCGACCATGTGGTTCCATCGAAGTGCACGATCATGTCCGAGGCCGCGTAGAAGTCGGTTGCGGAGCGGCCCCACGATGCGTAGACGCCGCCCCAGAACGACTCGAGTTCCACCTCGTAGTCGGTGGTGGGTGTGACGGATCTCGAGGACGGCGACACCGGATCGTCCGAACACGCGACGCCAACGAGTACGCCAGACACGATCAGCGGGAGGATAAACCGGGGGGACCGCACACCGGAAGGATACGGCATCCGCGTCCCTACCGGAAGGCCCGGGTGGCGCAAATCCGCCGGCGGCAGCCGGAAGGCGGCGGCTAGCGCCGGGCGGAGACGCCCGCGAACAGGCGCCAGTCCTCGGTGTCCGAGGTGAGTCCGTAGTAGAGGCCGGCGTCGAACTGCAGGTCGTCGCTCGGCACGAACACCGCGCCGACGTCGAGGGTGGCGATCTGTTCGTCCTCGTCGCCAAACCCATCGAAGTGGCCGTACAACTCGACAAAACCACCCCAGCCGCGGCGCACCGGCGTACTGTACGCCAGCGATGCGACGCCGAACGTGTCGCTGTCGCCCAGGCGCTCGACGCCCGCCGCGGCACCCAGTGAACGCCCGCCCCCCAATGCCAGCGCGACCGGGACCGTGACGCCGTACAACGTATTGTCCTGTTTGTTGGCGCCACGCGTGGGTGTAAACGCGTAGGGAAGCACGGCCAGCGCGACGTCGCCGGAATCGTTGCCGAGGAGGTTGATCTTGAAGCGCATGCCGAGCGGGCCGGTGCCGTCGTTGACGCTGGAGGTCCCGGCGCTGCTGGTTGACGTGCGCGTGTAGGGTGTGAACAGCAACTGCACGTCGACCGAGGGTGTGAAGCCGTACTTGACGTTGAACGCGGCCACGCTCATCCCCTTGACCGTCGTGCCGTCGTCACGGTATTCGCCGTAGGAAGCAAAGTCGGTCTCGATCTGGAAACGTTCCGGTGCCACCGAGTACGGGCTGTCGGTGCGCCCCGGACGGTCGGTCACGAAGGCGCGCTCGGCGTCGGCCACTCGGGGTGAGGCGGTCGCGACGGCAATCGTGAATGCGAGCAGCGTGGTGACAGGACACAAAGATCGGTTCACAGCTTTTCCTTCCATTTGGCGTGAAACGCGTCGCGCTCCTTTTCGAGGCGGGCGGACGCGGTTTCAAGTTCCTCGTAGGCCGCCTCGATGCGGCTCGTGATGTCGCTGCTCTTCCTGGACAGCTCCGCGATGGTCGCCGGGTCGCCGTCGGCCGACGCGTTGGCCAGCGCGGTGAAGGTGTTCTCCTTGTCGCGCTCGAGCCGCATGATCTGCTCCTCGATGCCGGCCACCTTCTTCTCGAATGGAACAACCGCCTTGGAACGCTCCTGGATCATCTGCGCGCGCGCCTGACGGGCGGCCTTGCGGTCCGCGCTGGACTGGGGCGTCTTCGCCTCCGGCGCGGCGACCGGCACCGTTTTGGTGGGCGCGGGCTTCGCGGAGGGCTTGTTGCGCGCATCGCTCTCGTCCATCTCCCAGCCCACGCGGTCGAGGAAGTCCTGGTAGGTGCCATCGAACACGCGCACCTGCCCGCGGTCGAAGACGATGAAGCGTGTTGCGAGCGAGTGCAGAAACATCTCGTTGTGTGTGACGATCACCGCCGCGCCGTCAAAATCGTCGATGGCGGCGAGCAGCGAGTCGCACGAGTCCATGTCGAGGTGGTTGGTGGGTTCGTCGAGCAGCAGCAGGTTGCACGGCGTGACAACCAGCTTGGCCAGCATCACGCGGCTCTTCTCGCCACCCGACAGCACCGATATCTTCTTCAACGCGTGATCGCCCTCGAACATCATCACCCCCGCGACATCGCGGGCCCGTTGCGGGAGGCACGACGGGTCGGCGCCCTGAATCTCCTCCGCGACCGTGAGTTTGGGATGCAGCGTGTGTATGTTGGTCTGCGCGAAGTACCCCGGCGTCGTACGCGGGTGCGAGGTGATCTCGCCGGTGCGCGGCGGCAGTTCACCGGCCAGAACGCGCAGCAGCGTCGACTTGCCACGGCCGTTGGGGCCGATGACGCAGATGCGATCGTGGGCGTTGATTTCGAAGCTCAGTTCGTGGAACAGCGGCGCGGCGTCTCCGTAACCGAAGGCGACGTTGTTCACGCGCAGCATGGACTTGGCCGGAAACGCGGCCGCGTTGAAACCAAAATCCAGCGTCTGGATGTGCTCCAACCGTTCGAGGCGTTCGTGCTTGGCGAGCTGCTTGATGCGTGACTGCACGCGCGTGGCCAGTGAGTTCTTGGCGCGGAAGCGTTCGACGAAACGTTCGACTTCCTTCCGCTTGCGTTCCTCGTTGAGGCGCGTCTTCTCGTAGATCTCCTCTTCCTGCAGGATCTGGTCGTACATCTTGCCGGTATCACCGGCGATTTTCTTGGCGCGCCGCCGGTGGATGGCCACGGTGTGTGTGACGACACTGTCCATGAAGGACCGGTCGTGCGTGATCAGCATCAGCTCGGTCTTCCACTCGTTCAGGAAACGTTCGAGCCAGCGGATCGAGACGATGTCCAGGTAGTTGGTGGGTTCGTCGAGCAGCAACAGATCGGGTTCGGACACCAGTACCTTGGCCAGATTGAGACGCACCTGGAAGCCGCCCGAATACAGATCCGGCGACCGGTCCATGTCGGCCGCGCCGAAACCGAGGCCGAACAGGATGGTTTCAGCGCGCCACGTCTCGTCGCGGTGGCCGGGCGGAAGCCCGAGCGCGGCCTCCTCGAGAACGGTCGCTTTCGAGAACTTGATGTGCTGGTCGAGGTGCGCGATCCGGTAGCGTCTGGGAATAACGATGTCGCCTTCGTCGGGGGACAGTTCGCCGAGGATCATGCGCAACAGCGTGGTCTTGCCGTGGCCATTGCGTCCCACCAGGCCGATACGTTCGCGCCGGTTGATGCCGAAGGTCAGGTCTTCAAACAGGACCTGACCACCAAACGATTTGGATACGTGATTGAGCTGAATCATCCCGGCTGTCCCATCAAGTTCGTTGTAAGAGGAATGCGGCCGCGCCGGTTGCCTGGTACGCGGCGCCGATACGGTAACCGTTTGCGATCAGATCCGCCAGTAGATCGCGGTCGTCGTTGGGCTGCAGGTGCGAGAAAATCACCCAGAACTCGTCCGGGGTCCCGCCGAGGGCCTGGAAGACGTCCGCCACGCGCTGCGTTGCGTTCATCCCGCGGGTCCATTTGCCAAAACGAACGCCGTCACGCCCGCAGTGTGCGGGGCCCGGGTGGTGCCAGCAGTCGATGAACCACGCCGGGGGCATCGCTTCCGCCCACCCCATCTCGCGTGTGTAGTAGGCGAACGCCGGGACCGCGCCATAATAGACGTAGGTCGGCTGGGTCCCGGTGCGGTGTTCGCGCCAGTACGAGAGTGTGGCGCCCGCGTCCTCGGTTTCCGGCCACGGCGATGGTCCGCGGCCGTACAGCGCATCGCGGAGCGTGCGGTTGGGCAGCGACACGGCGCCGGCCAGCAGCAGAACGCCCACCACGCACCACGCGGCCGTGCGCACCCGGCGTCCGCCCGCCGCGCCCACTCCGGCGCCGGCCAGCGCGACGAGCAATGGCGTCATGATCAGGCTCCAGCGAAATCCGTACGGAAAAATACCGGCGACGTCAGCCAGCGCGTAGACCAGCCACGTTGCCGCGAGCCACACGGGCGCGCGCCATCCCGAGCGGAGTGAGAGACCCAGCAGCACGAGCGCGCCCAGCACCGGGACCGCAGCCGGCACCTTCGTGTACGGCCAGCCGGTAAATTGAAACGCCAGCACCGGGTTGAACCATAGAACCGCCGCGCGAAGTGACGACGCCTGCGCGGCGCCCACGCTTGCATTGGACACGCTGGCGTTGAGCACGCGCGACATCTGGTCGGGCAGGATCAACAGCACCAGGGGGAGAATACCGATTGTTCCCAGCGCCACCGCGCGCAGCGTGGCGCGCACGCGGGCCCAGTCGCGTCGTAGCACGGATTCGACGGCAACGCACAACACCGGGACGCCGATGCTGAACACGGCACCGTAGTAGGTGTACGCCGCAACCGTCGCGCTGACCGCCCACGCGAGGGACGCGCGCATGCCGGGGTGTTTCCACAAGGCGTGCAGCGCGACCAGGTTCCACGCGATCGCGGCCAGCATCAGCGCGTACTGGCCGACCTCCTGCGCATAGCGCACGTCGGCGGGGAGCAGCACCATCAACGCGCCGGCCGCGAATGCCGCGCGGCGCCCGGCCAGCCGCCCGGCCAGCGTCATGGTGCCGGCGATTCCGGCCAGGCTCGCGATCACGGACAGCGTCCGCAGCCAGATGGGGCTGGAGCCCAGCGCCATCCATGCGTGCAACAAGAACGAATACAGCGGCGGATCGCCGGTGCCGGTGACGACGCTGCCCACGAGCGTTCCCAGCGGTGACATCGCCACCCAGTACTCGCCCGCCTCGTCGAACCACAGCGAGCGCGCGTTGAGGTCCCAGCCGCGCACGGCGAGCGCGGCGAGGAGGATGAGTCCCGTTACCAGATAATCGCGTCCGCTCACGCCGGGCCGGGACGGAAAGCGCATCGCGCCACCCGTCATGGGGTACGCCTCCGAATGAGAATCGCGAGTGCGTCGTTGCGCGCGATCTGGTCGGCCAGCATGTAGTCCTGCATCAGCATTTTTCCGATCAGGATGCTCTCCTGGCCCTGCACGTGCGCGAAGATCATCCAGAATTCCGGCGGCATCCCCGACATGGTCTCCGCGATCGAGGCCATTTTTTCCGCCGGTGGCAGCGCACGCAGCCAGCGGCCGTAGAAGATGTCGCCGGTGCGGCAGTAAGGCGCGTCGGTGTTGCGCCAGCAGTCCAGATACCAGTTGTCCGGGCGCGATTCCTGCTCGTCCGACAGGTGGTCGTAGTAATACGCGAACGATGGCACCGCGCCGTAGTAGACGTAGGTCGGTTGTCCCGGCTGGCGGTGTTCAAACCAGTAGCGGGTCACCGGTCCGATGTCTTCGGTCTCCGGCCACACGCACTTGCCGTCGCCGTACAGCCGGTTGTTGATGGTGCGGTTGGGAAGCGACACCACACACAGCGCGCACAGGATGCCAAACAGCAACCCGGATGCGAGCCGGCGCAAGCCGTGGACATCGCCGCGGATCGAGCAAGCAACCAGCGGAACGATCAACGGTGCCAGAATAATGGAGTAGCGATACGCAAACGGGAACAGCCGCAATCGTCCCATGATGGCGTATGCGACCCACGCGGCCACGAACCACACCAGCAGGCGCCGCTGCGTACGGCCCAACAGCACAATGAGCGCGACGATCAATACGATCGGCAACCACGCGGGTGTGTTGCAGCACGGCCATCCGGTGAACTGGAACGCGATGGTTTCCTTGAGCGTCGTCCACGCGCGGATCAGTTCCAGCTGCGCCGACCCCAGTTCGACGGGGTCGAACGCACCCGCCGTCGGCCCCTTCTTCAACTGGTGGGGCAGGTAGTACACGAGCAGCGGGACGATTGCGACGCCGTAGGCCGCCAGCGTCGCGATACCGCCGGTCAGCCGCCGCCGGTCGCGCCGCATCGCCGCCTCTACCAGAAAACAACCGAACGGCGCGAGCACCGTGATGACGGTGCCGTAGTACGTGTACGTGGCCGCGGTCGCGAGCAGCCCCCAGCGGATGAAACCGCCGCGCGATGGTTCCCGCACCAGCCCCAGCAGAACGACCACGCTCCACACCAGGAAACACTGCATCGGCGCGTACTGTCCCACTTCCTGCGAATACCGCACCGCGGTGGGGACGATGCCCATCAAGAGGCCCGCGGTGAAGGCGCCCGTCCACCCGCGCAGGCGGTGACCGATCACCATCATGCCGGCCACGCTGGCGACACCGAAGAACACGGACAACAACCGGAGCCACATCTCGTTGTCGGCCGGAATCATCCAGAAGTGGAGCAGAAACGAGTAAAGCGGCGGATCCTGGATGCCGTCCCGCACGACCGCGGCGAGGCGCCGTAACGGCGTCGCGGCCACCCAGTACTCCATGGCTTCGTCGAGCCACAGCGAGCGCGCGTTGAGGTCCCACAGCCGCAGGAGCAGCGCGCCCGTGAGAATGGCGAAGGCAATCTTGCGCTCGCGTGTGAACCAGGCGCGATTGATCTGCATCGGGACGGCGGTCACGGGTCAACGCGTCTGAACTCGCCGCACCACGGCGGTGACCATGCGGCGAGGGAACAATCGCAGCAGGAAGACGTGAATGTTGTTGAGGACACCCGGGATGACCACGGCCCGGCCGCGGATCATCCCGTTGAAGCCGGCGCGAACCACCGCTTCCGGCGTGGTTCGCATCATGATGCGCAGCCCGCTCAGACGTTCGATGCCGGCGCGTTGCTGGAAGCCGGTGGGCACCGGGCCCGGGCAGAGCGCCGTCGCGGTGACGCCGGTTCCCTTGAGTTCGTTGCCGATGGCTTCGGTGAACGACAGCACAAACGCCTTGGTGGCGTAGTAGATGGGCTGCAACGGTCCCGGCTGGAACGCGGCCGTCGATGCGACATTGAGAATGTGCCCGCGTCCGCGCGCGACCATGCCGTCGATGAACAGCTTCGTCAGATGCACCAGCGAGTTCACGTTGACCTGGAGCATGTCCATGTTCGACTCGAGTTTCGTTTCGTGGAAGAACCCGTACATGCCGTAGCCGGCGTTGTTGACGAGCGCGTCGATCTCGATTCCCGCCGCCGTCACCTCGTCGAAGATGGCCTTCGGCGCGAGCGGGTCGGCCAGATCGGCCACGATGACACGCACGGATGCCCCGTGCAGTCCCTCCACCTCGCGCCGCACATCCTGCAGGCGCCCGGCGCTGCGCGCGGTGATGACGAGGTCGTACCCGTTGGCGGCGAACAGACGCGCGAATTCAGCACCCAGGCCCAGCGAGGCGCCGGTAATCAGGGCGACGGGGCGTCGCGGCATCAGTCTTCCATGGCACGGTTGAGGTCCTCGACGATGTCCTCGCTGGCCTCGATGCCCACCGACATGCGGACCAGTCCGTCGCTGATACCGAGCCGCGCGCGCTCTTCCGCGGTGAGTCCCTTGTGCGACGTGGTTGCGGGCCGCGTGAGCAGAGACTCCACGCCGCCCAGACTGGGTGCGATGACCGGTATCTCGACCCGGTCCATCATGCGCCGGGCGGCCTCTACGCCGCCCTTCAATTCAAAGCTGAGCATGCCGCCGAACCCGTCGAAGAACTCCGCCGCGCGTTCGTGGCTCTCGTTGCCCATGAGCCCCGGATAGTTCACCGCCGCCACCGCGGGGTGCTCTTCGAGGAAACGCGCGACGGCCAGCGCGCTGACATTCTGCTGGCGCATGCGCAACGCGAGCGTCTTCATGCCGCGGTGGAGCAAAAAGCACGCGTGCGGGTCCAGCGTCCCGCCGAGGTGGTTGAGCTTCAGACGGACCTGCTCGACGAGATCCGCGCGACCGATGGCTGCGCCGGCCACGATATCGCTGTGGCCGTTGAGATACTTGGTGCAGCTGTGGAGCGACAGATCGAAGCCCCACTCCGCCGGCCGGAAATTCACCGGGCTCGCAAAGGTGTTGTCGATCATCGACACCAGCCCGTGCTCGCGGCTGAACGCCGCGGCCGCGGCCAGGTCACTCACGCTCATCAACGGGTTGGAGATGGCCTCGACGTACAGCGCGCGTGTGTTGGAACGCAGCCTGGACTTCCACGCCGACGGGTCGGTGCCGTCGATGAAGTCGTACTCGATCCCGAACTTCTCGAAGTCATGCGTAATGAGGGTATGGGTGCCCCCGTACACGCAATCCTGCACGAGCAGGTGGTCGCCCTGCGACAACACGGTAAGCAGCGCGGTTGAGATGGCCGCCATCCCGCTGGCCGTCACCAGTGCCGCCTCCGCATTCTCGAGCGCGGCGAGTTTCTCGTGTAACGCGAGATGGTTGGGTGTGTTGTTGAGACGGATGTAGCGGACGTCGTGATAGCCTTCCTCCTCGCCGCGGGTCTCGTACATCGCGGTCTGGTAGATGGGCAGGGAAACGGCGCCATCCGGACGGGGTTTGGGTTCGCCGGCGTGAATGAGCTTGGTATCGATGTGCGATGTCTCCATGAAGACTCCTGGGCGGCACCGAATGACGGGCCCGCGCGCCCCGGGGGCGGTTCTCGTGTTGGAGGGAGAGATTCGAAGGCTATACAATATAGGCCGGACGACCCGTTTACAAGACACACACCATGCCCTCCCCAACCGGACACCTCCACCTGCAGATCACGGAGTATCGTGCAAAGGACGGACGCTCGGCGCCCGCGGACCGGGGCACGCTCGCGGTGCCGCTTTCCCGGGAACGTCCGGACACCGGCCGGGCCGAGCTGGCGTTCGTCCGCCTGCCCGCCCTGGATCCACACCCGGCGCGCGTGCCGGTGATCTTCCTGACCGGCGGGCCGGGGTTGTCCGCCATCGCGTCCGGACGCGGGCGGCTGTTCGATTTCTTTGCCGCGCTGCGGTCCACCGGCGACGTGATCCTGCTCGACCAGCGCGGTTGTGGTGAGAGTGTGCCGCTCTTGCGCTGCGACGCCCCCCTCCGCATTCCGCTGGATCGTGCGGTCACCCGCCACGAGTTCAACGCGGCGGCCGCCGACGCGATGCGGCGTTGTGTGGCCGCGCTCACCGCGCAAGGCATCGATGTGGCGGCGTTCAACAGCAACGAGAGCGCCGATGACGTCGCGGCGCTCGCACAGGCGCTGGGCTACGCGCGGGTGAATCTGCTCGGGTGGAGCTACGGATCCCACCTGGCGATGGCGGTCATGCGGCGCCATCGCCAGATCGTTCACCGCGCCGTGCTGGCCGGACCGGAGGGGCCGGACCAGACCTGGAAACTGCCGTCGCGCGTGCACGCGCAGCTCGATCGACTGTCCGCGGCCGCCGGGTTTGATGCGACCCAGGCGGTGCGCGCGGCGCTGGAGCGCGCCGGGCGGCGTGCGGTCCGGATTCCGTGGGGTGACGGCACGACGGCGGCCATCGGGGGTTTCGACGTGGAGTGGGTGCTTTCCGAGGCCATCGCGGATACGCGCGTGCTCAAGCGCCTCCCCCCGATTCTGGCCGAAATGGCGGCGGGCGACGTTACGGGAATCGCGCGCGATCCGGTACTGCGGGGGATATTCGAGGAGTTCCGTGGCGGCCTGTTTCAGTCGCCGCTTCGCTACTGTGTGGACTGCGCGTCGGGTGCATCGCCGGAGCGCCAGCGCCGGATCGAGCGCGAAGCGGAGGCACTGCCGCTCGGCCGCACCATCGACTGGCCGTGTCCCGAGATCTGCGCGGCGGTCGGCTCGCCGGATCTCGGCGGCACATTCCGCGCACCGCTGCGCTCCGATGTGCCGGTTCTGTTCATCACCGGAACGCTGGATTGCCGCACGCCCGGCGACAACGCGCGCGACCTCGCGCCCGATCTGCTCAGCCCGCGCCACCTCACCGTCGACGGCGCCGGGCACGGCGACCTGCTGCTGCCGCGCGCCGTCCACGCCGCCGTCACCGAGTTCCTCCGGAGCGGCAACCTCGAGACCGCCCACGTTCCGATGCCCGATCCGTTCGTTCCGGAACGGCCGCGCGCCACGCTGGTCTTCGACGGTGAGTGCGCGTTCTGCCGCTCACGCGCGCAACGGCTCAGCCATCGCGCGGGTGGCGGGCTGGCCCTGATCCCCTATCAGGAAATCGGTGCGCGCCTGGATGAGATCCCGCGCGAGCAGTTCGCCCGCACCGTGCATCTGGTGACCCCGGAGGGCCGGGTGCTCACCGGGGCCGAAGCCATCCTGCAGGCGTCGGCATTCGCATCCCGGCTGGGCCGCCTGCTGCTGGCGGGATATCGCCACGTGCCCGGCTTCCGCCTGGTTGCCGAGGCCGGTTATCGTCTCATTGCCCGCAATCGGGCCCACCTGTCTTAGAAATTCGCCAAACCATTGTAAAATAACCGCCTATGCGGTCAGGCCGGATTTCGCCCCAATAATGTGTCCAATCAATGTCCATCATTTGTCGGAAAATATTTGCGCTGTTGTCCATGTTTTCGGAGCTTCTCCCCGCAGGCAACTCGAACCCATATCGACTCGACCCTTGGACGACTTTCAGGAGGAAGGAAAAAAATGAAGAAGCTCCTTATTCTCGCAATGGCCCTCATGCTGCCGCTCGCGGTCGCCGCCTGTGACGACGACGACAACCCGGCTGCCCCCACGCCGACGCCCACGGGCTCGGCCAACGTGATTCACGCGTCGCCGGATGCGCCGGGTGTCGACCTGATTGTGGACGGCAAGAAGGTCGGCACCGACCTGCAGTTCCCGAACAACACCGGCTACGTGAAGTTGAACGAGGGAACGCGCAACGTGAAGGTCAACGTCACCGGCACAACGACGACGGCGATCGACGCCGACCTGATGGTCGAGGCCGGCACGTACTACTCGGTCTTTGCGGTGGACACGGTCGCGAGCATCGAGCCGCTGGTTCTCGAGGACGACCTCACCGCTCCGGCCGCAGGCAAGTCGCACGTGCGCTTCGTCCACCTGTCGCCGAACGCACCGGCGGTTGACATCACACTGTCGGACGGCACGGTGGTATTCGGAAACTATGCGTTCAAGGCGGCCTCGCCGTTCACACCGCTCGATGCAGGCACCTATCCGCTGCAGGTCCGTCTCCAGGGAACCAGCACCGTCGTGCTCGACCTCGGAAACGTCACGGTGGCGGCCGGCAAGATCTACACGGTCTTCGCAAAGGGACTCGTGGGCGGTGCGGGCGATCAGGCACTCGGTGCCGAGATCATCGTGAACAAGTAGCGTCTGGACGTCGTGCAGGGTTGCAACGGCGCTGGCCGGGCGTTGCGGCAGGGGGCGCAGCATCGAACGACCGGTGTCGTTGCACAAAAAAGAATCGCCGCCTCGCACAAAGTTGCGGGGCGGCGGTTCTTTTTTTTGACGCCAGCAGGTCCTTGTTGCGTTGCTCGGCCCGGTGCCCGTATTCAGCCGCGCCTGCTTTCGCCACGCAGACCCGCCGGCGTCGTATGGCTTCGTGAAGTGCGGGGTCAGATGCCCGGCGTCTGCCGATCCCGCTCGCGTTCCCATTCCTTCTTGTCCAGATGGCTCGCGATCAACAGACCGATCCCGATGAACAGCGGGATCAATCCCCACACACCCGTGTCCGAACCGTCTTCCACCCACATGGCGATGGTGAGCGCAATGCCGATACCGGTGAGCACGAGGCCGTTGGCGCGACGGTTGGAATACTTGGGCCGCTCCTTGATCTGGACCGGCTCGTTCGGGAGCGCGATGCCTTTTTCCATCGCGATGATGCGCTCGCGGTGTTCCAGGTCCTTGCGGCGGGCCTGCATGACGATGGCGGTGACGGCGATGAGGATTCCGCCCATGACAAAGAGAATCGGGATCGCCAGGGCGACGGTTTCGGATTCGATTCGACCAAAGAGGGGCATGACGCGCTTCCTTTCGGGACTGGGTTCTTCTATGGTATCCGGTGTTCGTGGCGCAGTCGGGATGTCCTCGGGGCCGCCCTCTGCGAATTCACCCCGTGGGACCGGTGGCCGGGACCGGCCGTTTCACTTTTTTTTTGGGGGCGACGGAAGGCCGGCGGGTCCCAAAATAGCTGAAACCGGCGCCCCGCCGG